>JAPLIO010000105.1 GCA_026389055.1 Candidatus Melainabacteria bacterium
GGATTTTATTGAAATTGTTGGCTTTAAAACCACCCAGTAGGAACGACCATCGCATTTGCTCTGCAGCTGCCGATGCGTTCCGTCCACCGAAGGGGCAAAAAGAACATCCCCCCGTCAATGCCCTTCTGGTGGCATAGGGGGGTGGCTTTTTGGGGGTTCCTAGGGGGTACCCCTAGGTTTGCGGGGGGTGTCGGGGGGTGCCCAAACAGGCACCTCCTGACAAACCAACCAGCTAAAGACCGAAACAACAATCAATGAAAGAACACGCTATTCAATCTGCAAATAAGTATAAGTGGTTGGTTTTGGTTTACCTGCTTCCTCCTTTAAGCTACACTAGGGTTAGTTCGTTCTCTACCTTATTTCAGGATGCCTTCAATGCCTCATTCAGATTTTTGCACCCCGCTATTACTATTAATTTTAGATGGCTGGGGTATCGCCAACACACCCCACGGTAATGCCATTGCTAAAGCCCACACCCCCCAGTGGGATTTTCTCTGGCAACAAGCTCAAACCCAACCGCAAGGTTGTTTACTTCAAGCTAGCGGCAAGGCGATTGGCTTACCCGCTAACCAAGTGGGCAATAGTGAAATAGGGCATTTAACCCTCGGGGCTGGCAGAACACTACACCCCATTCGGGTGCAAATTGATGAAGCTATTGAAGCCAATGCAATCGCTGAAAACGCCGTTTGGCAAGACATTGTTGCCCACTTAAAACAACACAAACAAGCAACGCTCCATTTGGTGGGTTTGTTAAGCGATGGGGGCGTGCATAGCCATTTAGCCCATTTGGCAGAACTGTTAGGCTTAGCCAAAGACGAAGGGCTGCACAACGTGCGGGTTCACGCTATTGCCGATGGGCGAGACGTACCGCCTTTTAGTGTGCAAAATTATTTGTACGATGTTGAAGGGGCGTTGTTGGATTTAGACTTCCCGCAAATTTCTACCGTCATTGGGCGGTTTTTTGCGATGGATAGAGATAACCGCTGGCATCGCACCGAACAAGCGTTTCGGGCGTTAGTGTTGGGTGAAGGCAAACGGGAATTTATTTCCACCCAAGCGGCGAAACATGTGTTGGAAGAGGATACTAGCGAAGAATTTATTCCTCCTGCTATTACCGAAATTGGGTATGAAGGCTTTGCCCCGAACGATGTGGTTTTCTTCTGGCATTTTCGGGAAGACCGATTGCGTCAATTAGCTGAAGCATTGACCAATCCGCAATTTGCCGAATTTGATACGGCAGGCTTGCCTCGGGGGCTGAAAGTGGCTTCGTTTATTGGTTTAGGCAACACGCAAGGGTCTCAAAACATTGCGGTGTTGTTTCCTCAAGAACCCATCAAACAAACCTTGGGAGAAGTGGTTGCTACGGCGGGTATTCGTCAACTACGGGTGGCTGAAACGGAAAAATATCCGCACGTTACCTACTTTTTCAATGGCGGAGCGGAGCATCCGTTTCAAGGCGAAGAGAGGCAGTTAATTCCTTCGCCACGGCACGTTGAAACGTATGATTTAAAGCCCGAAATGGCGTTGCCCGAGGTAACTCAGCAGTTGGTAAATGCTTTAAAAAGTAAGCACTATGGCTTGATTGTCGCCAATTTCGCTAATGCGGATATGGTGGGGCATACGGGCAACTTACCCGCTGCTATTGCGGCTTGTGAAGCTGTGGATAGTGCGTTGGAGCAGGTGGTTCAAGCGTGTAAAGCCAGTGGTACGAACTTGCTTATTACCGCAGATCATGGCAATGTAGAAGCGATGTTGACGAGTAATGATGCCCCCAATACCGCCCATGCCTTAAGCCCTGTGCCGTTTATTTGGGTACCTGCAGATGCTCGTGTTGAAGCACCCACTCAACGGGTGGAAACCTTGGCAGATGTGGCACCCTTTGTGTTAAAGGTGATGGGGTTACCCGTGCCTAAGTGTATGCGTCAAGCGTTAAAAGTAACCTGAAAAATGGTTAATTTACACCTAAAAAGTAGTTAATTTACACCTAACTTTAGTTGTTTTTAACCTGAAAAGTAGTTACCCCCCTCTAATACCAATTCACAGATTAAATAGCGTGTTCTTTCATCGATTGTTGTTTCAGTCTTTAGCTGGCTGGTTTGTCAGGAGGTGCCTGTTTGGGCACCCACCAACACCCCCCGCAAATTCAGGGGCAAGCCCCTAAAGACCCCCAAAAAGCCACCCGCCTATGCCACCAGAAGGGCATTGACGGCGGGATGTTCTTTTTGCCCCTTCGGTGGACGGAA
>JAPLIO010000013.1 GCA_026389055.1 Candidatus Melainabacteria bacterium
AGTTTTTTGAACATGATGTTACCGTTGGTTAGTGAACAATTATGTGCGGATTTAGAAGCCTTGCTTCGCCACCCTGAACAATTTACCCAGTGGCAAAAGCAGATGATTCATCAACTACAAGAATCAAACCCCGAAGTAAATGCCTTGTTGTTGAATTTAGCCCAACAAAGCGAAGACCCTAAGGCCGCTATTCTAGCAGGTTTTTCTGTTTACCAAGTGTTGCATTGGGCGTATGAAGCACAAAGAAATACGCAATTTATGGGTATTCAAGCCCAAAGCCAGTCGGTTAATGAAGCAACCAATAGTCAAGCATAAATAGTATCATTCCAAACTTTTTTTCCTGTTTCCTGACTGAAAAGGGTGTGTATAAACCATCATGATGATGACCATTCAAACAACCAAAACAACAACCGATTCTTCACAAACCTTAGAAATGGTTTCTAACCAAACCACTGAGGGCATTAGTTTTAATACCTTACGCTTTGGGCAGGTTACGGTGCCATTAGACCGTATTGTAGAGTTTGCCAGCCCCATTTTAGGCTTTGAAGGCTTAAAGCAATTTGCTATTTTAGACCACGACGAAGATTCTCCTTTTAAGTGGTTGCAATCTGTTGAAGATCAAGATTTGGCGTTTGTCATTACCAACCCAACCATCTTCGGTATTGCCTATGAATTTGTCGTACCTGAAGATGCCGTTAGTTTGCTGGGCATTGAAAAAGCGGAAGATACCTTGGTATTTACCTTGGTTACCATTCCAGATAACGACCCCGCCAAAATGACTGCCAACTTGTTGGGCCCACTGGTGGTAAACCAATATACCCGCAAAGCCATGCAAGTAATTTTAAATGATAATAAGCAGTACAGCACCAAAGTACGCTTGTTAAGCGATGATGCCCTAGATTCACCAGAAGAGGAAGCTTCTGCTACACCGAACCCTACCTCGTAACACTGACGGTTAAGCGTAACCCTTTTTTGAAGGGTCTTTGAGTGTTTTCAACTGCTTTTTTTTGAGAAAAAAGCAACAAGGTCGTGTTAGAGAAGTAGGAGCCACGGGTGTTATGATGCTGGTGTTAAGCCGTAAAATTGGTGAAAAAATAGTCATCGGTAACGATGTGTTTATTACCGTGCTGGAAGTGCGTGGCGATAATGTGAAATTGGGGATGGATGCCCCGAAGCATATTTCCATTCATCGCGAAGAAATTTATCAAGAAATTATTAGTGCCAACCAACAGGCACGGTCAGGCTCGTTGCCTTCACAACGGTTAGATGAAACGTTGTCTCAAGCCAGTAAGTTATTCCTTTCTCAAAAAAACAAACCGTAGAAGTTATGAAAAAAATTTCCATTGGTGGTTGCTGAAATGGGTTACTTGCTTTGGTGTTGGTTTAGGGTGTAAACTGTTGATATGATGATTTTTCAGGCTTTTTTTAAGCAAGAACCACAATCGAATAAACGAGGGGTCATTCACCCCATAGGGCAACCAGCAGTGGTACCTGCGTGGATAAGCCTGCCATTGCCAGAAGCCTTGAAAGCATTACATTCTGCCAGAAAAGCCCTTTGGCAAGAAAAAAATCCGCAACGGTGTTTGTGCTTGTTACCCGTGAATCCGCTTTATTATGAAGGGGTATTGCCTGCCCATTGGGTTAGCAATTTATTGGTAGATTTAACAGGTGAAGCGTATTTGGCTTCGCAACAGTATGAACGAGCAGCCCAGTTGTTTCAGCGGTATGGCTTGCCAGAACGGGCAGGATGGGCTTGGCTATTGGCAGGGCAGTTTCAACAAGCCTTTGAAGTATGGCAGCCTTTTCTACAACAGGCTGTAGAAAGGCAGGAATCCTGTGTGGAATCAGCTATTCCAGTGTATACGCCATCGGTGTTAAAGCCCGTTTTAGCCATTCAGGCGGATTGGTTGGTAACGCAGTGGGGGCTACTAACCAACCAATTTCAGCAGTGGCCCAGTGTGTTGCAGTTACGTAATGCCCTTGAAAACGATGTTACGCAACTGGTGCAGGCGAACCAACTAGCGGTGTTGGATGCTTATTTAGCCAAGTTGGATTGGTTTGTACAGGTGAATGTAGAAGTGTATAAGCTGGCGGGAAGAAGTTTGTTTTATTTGGGGTTATTTGCTCCTGCTCATCGGTTATTGTTGCAGGGGCAAGGTACTGTGGCAACGGATGCGGAAGTGTATTTTCATTTGGGGCAGTATTATGTGGCTTGTAAGCAGGCGGTAGAAGCAAGGTTAATGCTTCGCCAGTGTTTGTGGATAAACCCACACTACCAGCCTGCTGAAGCCTTATTAGCATCGTTGTGATGGTGTTATTTTGACTATAGATTGGCTAGATTTTATTTTAAAACAGAGATTTATAGCTTCAAACCATATGTAGTTGAAGATAGGCTGGTGCGAACGTAGTGAAGCAGAGCAATTAGGGAGCCTCTAGCTTCCGCTCAAGCCTGTTTTTAACGTACAAGAAACAAGTCGACCCTTGAGAGGGGTTTTTTAAGGGGGCGTGGAGTCCCCTTGAATTTGTGGGGGGGTGTCGGGGGGGCTGCCAAATAGCAGTCCCCCTGACAAAAGCCCTAGCCCGAAGTGATTAACCTTAGCCTCAAGATCTAAAAATAAATCAGTCTTGTTTATCCAATAAATCCATCACCTTAGGAATCAGCCGATTAACATGCCTACTTAACTGTTGCAATTCTTCCCGAATCAGTCGTAAATCTTGTGCGTATTCATCTCTAGGCATATAGCGTTCCGCAATAGAAGCTCTTAGCCTTTCTAAATCACCGCTTTTACAAAAAACACCCAAACTGGTTAGCCAGCTTATTAGCGGAATCAGAATAAACCACGCTAGTTCAGGTAGTAAGCTAATGGAATCAGCAGAAATGAGGGGTAGCAGGGTATCGGTCATCATGGTGGGGAAATCCTGTTTTTTTAGGGTAGGGTCAATTAGTGAAGATAGCGTTTACCATCTATTTTTAGAATAGAAGATAGTGGCTTAATTGATTACCTAAAAAAAGGATGCAATATAATAATGGTAAATTGGTATAACGAGCTACTGAATTAACCGTAACGCTTCTTCCAGCAAGGTTTTGTTAGTTTGAATGAGCTTCGTGCCAAAGTTCATTAACGTTTTGGCATTCTGTAAATACTCTACTTGGCTCTTCAAATCTACGTTAGAAAGTTCCACCAAGCCAGAACGCACTTCCCCCGTGCCTTCTAGCGGTTCGCCACTCATCGGGGTCGGCACAAACTGTAAATCATCCGTTTGAGCTAACGAACTAGGATTTTGAAAATTCACCAACGCAATCTTATAAAGTGGTACATTATCCTTTCCCCCATTAGCAACGCCAACAACCGTGCCATCCGCTTTTACTTTGTATTCATCATACTTACCAAAAAATTTGCCATTGGTGGGGTCTACCCACAACGTAATTTCTGAACTAGGAATATGCCCTGGCCCGCCTTTGGTTTGATTGGGCATATTCCCTGCCGTACCAGCAGACATCATTGAATCTGCACCCGTAACAGGTTTACCCGTTTCATCTAGCAAATAGCCCTGTAATTTATCGCCCTTTTCATTGACGATAGTTCCTTCGCCATTAAACTTAAAATCGCCCGTTCGGGTGTATCGCAACTGCCCTTCCTTGTTACGAATAGCAAACCAGCCTTCGCCTTCAATCATCAAATTAGTGGGGCCTTTACCGGGGTGAGATTTCCCCTGTTCCTTCTTGCGGTCAACATCCGTTGCCCGAACGCCCTGCAAAAAATCCGTAAAGTTAATCGATTCTTCCTTAAACCCTGGGGTGTAAATGTTGCCTAAGTTCACGGCAGTGGTTTCATACCAAGCCCGTGCAGCCCGAGACGTATTTAAGGCGGTAATAAAGGGGTCATACATCATCATCATAGTAAAACCTAGCTCCCTTGTTGTTGTTGTTGTTTAGAAGGGGTGTTCTGGTGGGGATTTTGAGAAGGGTGTTCCTGCTGTTTTTGGTGCGATTGATTACCCTGTTCTTCAGCCGAGGCTTCAGCAGAAGAAGCCGTCATTGGGCGAAAGGATAAATCGCCCACGGGTAGTTGTTTTTGCACCATCTGGGCTTTTAACTGTTCCAACTGGGCAGAAAGTTGCCCCAGAGCCTTCGCATCGCCATTGGTGGAAAGGAATTCCGCACTCACCTGTTTACCTTTAATTTTGAAGACAATCGATAGCGTATCATCCACCGTAATGCGGATAGGCTTACCTGTTTTATAGCCTTCGGCTAGTTGGGCTTGGAATTTTTCGCTTAACGCATAAGCGTGCTTTAAACCTGCAGAAGCGAAGCCTTCGCCTTCAGGTGTGCCACTAATGCTATTGCCTTCTAGTTGCCAAAAATGCTGGATGGGTTGCAGTAACGGGTTAGGGGCTGTTAGCGTCATATTCGGTTGATTTTTAACCGCTTCCAGCCACGCTTTATCTTCTTTAGAGAGGGGAAAGGGCGGTTCAGCAGTCGTTTTTTTGAGAGGTTCTACTGTAGCATCTGATTTTTTATTGATAGCGGCTAGACCTTGGCTGGCTTTTAGTAAAGCCGTAGTACGGTCTGTTAATTCGGTAGCGGAAGGGTAGCTTTGCAGTAAGGCTCTATCGGGCGTGTTAATCAGCGGGGCGGCATGGTCTGAACTGGCACTTGCCCATTCTAGTCTGGTAATAAGGTCTGCAAACGATAGGATTTCATCGGTGTTAATGCTAAAGGGTTTAGCAGGCGTAGCCGAAGAGCCAGCCTCTGACGAGGTGGCGGTAACGATTAGCGGAGGCTTGAAAAAATTCATAGCGAAAGGGTGCCTATCATTAAAAATTTGAAGCAGAGAGACAGTGGTTGCTATGGGTGGTTTCGGCGAAGCTTGGCTCAAAACAAAACCCCCTCCATCTAACAGTGGAGGGGGCTTTGTGCGAGGCTTTTTCAAAAGAAGGGCAGGAGAGTAGCTAAAGGTTAAGAAGCAGAGGACGCTCTATAATTGGTTGTAAATATCTTTACGGTTGCCTAGGGTTAATATCGTAATAACCACTTCGGTTTCTAGTACTTCATACACAATACGGTATTCACTAAACCGAATGCGATACAACGAATGAAAGCCTTTCAACTTTTTAGCACTGGCAGGGAATGGGTTGCTGGCTAGCTCATCAATTTTTTTAGCTAATTTGGGCTGAATAACCTTCGGCAACTTTTTCAGTTGCTCAATGGCTTTTTCGGTAATGTTAATGGTATACATGCTTACAGATTAAGATCTTTCTTCACCTGTTGCCAAGGCTGTACGGCTTTATCTGCACTCGCTGCTTTTAGGGCTTCTACTGTTTGAATATCCACGGCATCTTCTAGGGTTTCTAAGTACTGCATTTCAGCTTCTGAAATAAAATAACCCGTGGTTCTACCGTATGAGGTTATTTTAACTCGTTTTTGCCCATGTTGCACATTGCCCATTATCATCGTCATGTGTTTGCGAAAATCTTTGAGGGTGTATTCCTGTAACCCATCTTCATTGATTGTCATAGCTAAAAGCCTCCAAGTAGTTTGAACATATTAAACAGTTTAAACTATTTAAGCCGCTTTTTCAAGTGCTACGATGATTATTTAATGCTTACAATTTGACGTAAGTATCAACCGCTGTGCAGACCGTTTTTTGCGTACTCGTTGGAATTATTTTTATGATATTGTAAAAGTAGCTATTTTCTAGGTAAAAAGGCTTTTAATTAAGGCGTTTCCAAGGTTTTAATACCCAAATAAACGTAAAAAAGGGACTGCGGAAACAGTCCCTCGTTAAAAGCCCTTTGTTTAGAAAGGAGAATGATATGAAGCTAACCGTTAATGAACTTCGTCTCATTCTTGCTATCGCTTACGCTTTAGCAAGCTACCTCATCACACCAAAAGTGTAATGAGAAAAGCAAATCCTGTTGGTATTGGCGTACCAATGGGATTTCTTTTTATAGTATGACGCACCTTGCACATTTTTTCAAGTGCTACACCGATTATTTAATGCTTAGATTTTAACAGAAACTTCACCAGCTGTGTAGACCGTTTTCTGCGTGCCAGCAGGAATAATCGCTTTCCCACCTTTGATGAAAATAGGGAAAAGGCAAATAATTGTACCAACAAGCGAAAGAACCATCTTATCTTTTCCTTCTTGGCTTAAAGTCGCCATTAAGGGGACTCTTCCACCATCCACCGACGTAGTATAAAAATCACTAATCATTACTTCGCCAGCTTGCCCAATCATCCCATTTTTATCTGCTTTAATAACTTGAGCTTGCCCCATCGTTCCCGCTTTCACTAAAACTACATCATCAATTTTTACATCAGATAATACCTGAAAATTAACCGTAGTGCCTACGCTAACTTGGTTAGAATCAACCGTATCTAGCAACCGCAAAGCAACAGGCGTACCTGATGGCAATTTAACAATCGTTTTATTGCTTAATTGATTAGCAGCAGTTGCCCTAATACTCTGAATGCCAGCATCTACCATCCCTGAAGACATTAGCGTAAGAACGACTAATAAAATCGCTTGAATATGCTTAACTGAAAAACCCCTGCGTAAATACCGAGGCATCGGCAACAAACGGCTAGGGGGTAGCCAGCCAGCCAAAAACTACGAATAGTTTGCTGGTGGCAATTACCCACAAACAGTGCCATGACGGCATCAAATAGATCGTAGCAGTGGAGTTTAGCAAGTGCAGGAGGCGAAAGAGCCAATAGCAGTAACGCTAAAGCATAAATCCCCAACCCACCGCTGAACCACCGAATCAACCCTTCACCCACGCTACGACGGCTTCCTCAATGGCTTGGGCATCAATGCCGTATTCACGGAATAAATCCACCGCCTTGCCTGATTGACCAAACCGACCAGCCTGCACACCCAAGCGTTTTACAGGCGTAGGGCAATGTTCGCTCAACGTTTCACAAACGACTCCGCCTAAACCACCAATCACGCTATGGCTTTCAACCGTCAGCACCTTGCCCGTTTTCTTCGCACTAGCCACCATGCCCTCAACATCAAACGGGGCAATAAACAACGCATTCAACACTTCCACGTTAATGCCCTGTTCCGCCAAACGGTTAGCCGCCAACAACGCAAAATAAACGGTTTCGCCTGTGGCAACAATGGTTAAATCCGTACCAGCTCGTTCAACTCGCAATTTGTAAGGCTCGAAAACATAATCATCTTTCCGATGAATAACAGGCACATCAGGACGAATTAGCCGAATGTACATGGGGCCATAAGTTTCTGCCGCCCATTCAATCACCGCTTGCGTTTCCGTACTATCGGAAGGCACAATCACCGTAAGGTAGGGGATGACTCGAGTAATGGCAATATCTTCAATCGATTGGTGCGAAGCCCCATCTTCGCCCAAGCTGATACCCGAATGGGTGGGGGCGATTTTGACGTTGAGGTTAGAGTAGCAAACCGTGTTGCGGAGCGGTTCCCACGCTTTGCCACTAGCAAACATGGCAAACGTAGAAAGAAACGGAATTTTACCCACGGTGGCAAGCCCAGCGGCGGTGTTCATTAAATCTTGTTCGGCAATGCCTTGGTTGAAAAAGCGATTGGGGAAGGCTTTGGCGAATTTGGCGGTTTGGGTGGAACAGGCTAAATCTGCATCCAACACAACGATGTTGGGGTTTTCATGCCCGAGTGCCACGAGGGTTTCGCCAAACATGACCCGTGGGGCGTGCTTTTTGGGGGATTCGATGTTAATAGGCTCGTTTAAAACGGCGGGGGAAGAGGCTTGAACGGTAGCTCCCATAATAGAGGGTGTTTCCTTTTTTGTTGAGTTTTGTGTGATTTTTTAAAAATTGGGGGCGGATTTGATAAATCAAACCCCTACAGTTGAATTCATTGCGTAGGGGCGTGATTTACTAGCCCTAGCGGTCTATGCAGGGCAACACGTCCGAAGACTGGTTACTTCAGCAATGCTTGTAATTCAGCGACGGCGGCTTCGTATTCAGAGGTATTCGGGGCTTTGCCGTGCCAGCCTGCTTGGTTTTCCATAAAGCTAACGCCTCTGCCTTTAACGGTGTTAGCAATAATGACGGTCGGTCTGTCGGTCGTTTTCGCCAATTCATCGGCTTTTTGGCAAGCGGAACGAATTTCATCAAAACTGGTGGCATCAATTTCCAACACGTTCCAATCAAAACTGTCAAATTTTTTCGCCATATTGCCCAAGCCCTTAACGGCTTCGGTGCTACCATCAATCTGCAAGCGGTTTCTATCCACAATAGCCGTCAAGTTGTTGACTTTATGATGAGCGGCAGACATCACGGCTTCCCATGTGTTGCCTTCTTGGCATTCGCCATCGCCCAAAACCGTCCACACTCTGGCGGGCGAATCATCCAACCGCAAGCCCAACGCCATCCCCACCGCACAAGATAAGCCTTGCCCGAGCGAACCCGTGGAAACATCTACGCCTGAAATGTACTGACTGGCGGGGTGTCCCTGTAGTTTGCTATGCACTTGACGCAACGTGGGTTTCAGGGCTTTATCAATATAGCCCGTTTCCATTAAAATAGCGTACAACGCAGGGGCGGCGTGCCCTTTGGAAAGCACGAAGCGGTCGCGGTCGCTCCAAGTGGGTTGGTGGGCATCGTGCCGAAGATGAGAGCAGTAGAGGTAGGTTAAAATATCCAAGCAAGAAAACGAACTACCGGGGTGTCCGCTTTCGGCGGTGTAAATCATTTCTAACGCATCTAGCCGGCATTGGGTGGCAATTTTGTGTAGAACGTCGTTAGGTAAGTTCGCCGTGCCATTGTAGGAGGGCTGAAACGTAGCAGGCAATTTAACAGGAGGGGTAGGGATGATAGGAGCCATTAGGGTATTTGTCCAGTCTGTATTTTTAGGTGAAAACAGGAATAACTTGAAAAGAAGAGCCTCTTTTATAGCGTAGTTTTTAATGTTATTGTAGTAAAAGCATACCGTGGCTTCAAGCAATTATAATTTTAAAGGATAACTTCTTCACGATGACTGTTGATTCTTCCCCCAAACCCTACAAACGCCCGACTGGCTTAAAAGTGGCTCGGTTTTTGGCGTGGTTGTTGGATAATTCGATTAAAATACCGTTCACCAAAAAGAAAATTGGGCTAGATGGGCTGATTGGCTTAGTGCCAGCCTTGGGCGATGCCATTCCCATTTTGATGACGGCCTACACGATGGGCTTGGGCATTTATTACAAAGCTCCGTTGAGTGTGGTTGCCCGCATGGGGGTGAATGGCGTGGTGGATTCATTTATTGGGGCAGTGCCGTTTGGCATTGGCGATTTGTTGGACTTTGCGTTTAAATCGCACAAAATGAATTTAGATATGTTGGAAAAGCACTTGCAGGAACAACACCTACTTAACCCTGAAGACCTTGTGGATGAGTGGTTGCATCCGCCCAGCGAAGCGGTGATAGATGTGCAGGCGAAATCTGTAGAATAAGTTTAGGGTAAGTGGGTAGCATCAAATGCTGTTTAGTGGCTTTTATATGGTTGTTACTTTTCCTCCCCTCTTTTACGCTGTACTAAAACAAAAAAGGAAACCGTATGTTCTCTC
>JAPLIO010000160.1 GCA_026389055.1 Candidatus Melainabacteria bacterium
CTTCCCAATGTTGAAAGCCCTGCTTTCAACCACGCTATTCCGTTACTGCTACTGGGTTTTTCAGCTGGCTGTAAGCTTCTTCTAGGGCAGGGTCTATCACGTTTTTAGCGGGGTCAATGCTGGGTAAGGCTTTCGCTTTCAGTAAAACATCCGCCCCGTGTTGGTCAACGGCTAAATCCACAAATAAAATCCCATTCAAGTGGTCCATCTCGTGTTGAATGGCACGGCAAAGGAGGGGGTGTTCTTCCAATTTGACGGTCATTTCTTGGTTTTTGCCCTTCGCATCTTGAAACCGAACGGTAATTTCGTTATAGCGTTTCACATCGACAAATACTTCAGGAAAGCTTAAACACCCTTCATGGCTGAGGCACGCCCCTTTTTTACGCACAATTTTCGGGTTGATAAACACCATTTTTCCGTACCGTTTCGTTTCGTTAGAACAATCCAAAACAAACAACTGCTTGCTAACCCCGACTTGCGGAGCCGCTAGCCCACAGCCATTTTCGGCGTACATGGTGTCAAACATATCGCCAATGAGCTTTTGAATTTTCGGTGAAAACTTATGGATGGGTTCCGCCACTTGCCGAAGGACAGGGTCGCCGTATTTCACCACTTTCAGTTTTGACATCATTGAATACGCCCTCCGTGGTTAGTTAGCCGTTGCCGTTAAATTTTCAGGTAATACTAGTGGCACAAATTCAGGGTCTACTTTGGTAGGAATGAGCCCTGCACTGTAGCCCATTGAAAGCATCAACCGTACGCCTTTGCGAATTTCCGTGGTTGCATCCAGCGTCATATCGTTTACATACATGCCCACAAACCGGTCGGTTTTGGCGGGGTCTAAATCTCTGGCGTAAACTTGACAACCCTCAAGGGTTTCTTCCCTGTTTTCCAAACCCCATTTTACACTACGGTATAGCACTCTGCCAATTTTTGCAATCAGTTCATCGCCCAAATCTTTACGAATGCCGTTACAGCCTAAGGGCATAACCAAGTTCGTAGTTTCAAACCACCATTCGCCTAAATCGACAATTTTATGCAAACCCTCTTCTTGGAAAGTTACTTGGCTTTCGTGAATTAGCAACCCTGCCGTGGCCTTGCCATCCAATACATACTGAGGAATTTCGTCGAAGGGAACAAGCACTGTTTTGACTTCGGGCATCCAAAGTTTTAGAAATAAATACGCACTGGTTTGCACTCCAGGTATGGCAACTACGGCGTTTTCAGCTTTTAGGGCATCAGCAGAAATGGGGGTTTTTGAAACCAAAACAGGGCCGTATTTGTCGCCAATGCTTGAACCGACTGGTAAAATGGCGTATTTTTCGTGCAGATAAGCGTAAGCGTGGTAGCTTAATGCCGTCAATTCATAAGTGCCGTGTTGGGCTTCTTGGTTGAGGGTTTCAATATCTTTGAGGATGTGTTCAAATACCAAACCTTCGGCATCTACCTTGTGTTTGGCTAGGGCGTAAAACATAAAGGCATCATCAGCATCGGGGCTGTGGGCTACCCGTATAACGCTAGGAGCAGTGGCAGTCATCATCATCATGGGGGTTATTTCCTAACTTGAATGGGCGAAAGCATAACTTATACCTATTTATTTTATCGCAAAAATACGTAATTTGTTATTGAGCTTCTACAACTTCCTAATCTGTAAATTAACCTTATAGTCTATTTCCTGAATGCTACCAAAGTCTGTAAACTATTAAAGATAGAGGAAAATCATCAAAATTTTTTATAGGATATGCGATATGCCCATTACTACCCGACCTACTCGTTCTATTACATTACCCACGTTACGCCCTACCCGCTGGTACGATGCTTACCCAAATCTAAAAATGGGGATTCATCTACTGTATCTTGCCCCCATTGTAACCCACAACACCTTGGGTGAAACCTTATTAGCGTTGGTTTGTAGCTATTTGCAAGTTTCTCCTGAAGATGGGTTAAAACTAGCCAAAACCGAAGAATTAGCCCCGCCTAAACGCATTCGGTGGTACGACGAAGTGCCGACATTACCCTTTGCTTTGGCACTATTGAAGCAACTACCCCCTAGTGCCGTTCGGCATATTGCCAAAGCGTGGCATCAGCAATTTGGTGTGGCTTTAGCTTCTTAAGAAGCCGTTTCTAAGCGTTTAGGGCAATCTGCTTTTTCAGGTAAGCAAGTGGCATACAGCTTCATTTGTAAATCTACCATCTCAAAATTAAAGCCATTCGCAATGCCTAAGGCTTCTTTCAGGATAATATCGCTTTCAAATTCTTTCGCCAGCCCGCAAGTAATACAAATTAAATGATGATGCGGTGTTTCTTCATCTCGCACCAATTCATATTGCTTATGGTCTTCGCTAAAATCAACTTCCCTAAGCACACCCATTGAAGCCAATAATTTAAGCGACCGATAAGAGGTAGCTAACGAAATATCGGTCGTTTCCCGTTTCAAAATAGAATAAAGGGCTTCAGCACTTAAATGTTCACCTTCAGGTAGGTTGTAAAAAATATCCACAACCCGTTCACGTTGAGGGGTTAGCCGAAAGCCCTTGGTTCGCAGTTCTAAAAATAATTGTTCTTTTGGTTTCATCGAAGCGGTTTCTATCGTAATCCGTAGGTGTAGTTTAACAATTTTAGCAGTCTTCTTTATGCTATCATAACATAGAGTCGTTTAACATCGAAAGGGTTGTTTTCTGTTATGCCAAGTTTTTTAGGGCTACCTGAACTCGGGTTACTATTGGTTATTTTACTGCTGCTTTTCGGGCCAGGCAAACTGCCGCAAGTAGCTAAATCTATTGGGGAAAGCATTCAGCAATTTAAAAAATCTGCTTCGGGTGGTAATGCCAAAGAACCAGAAGCTACCGTTGCCCCTGCTGCTACAGCCTCTTCAGAAGTGCTACCCTCTACCCATGCCGAAGCTACCCATACAGCCCCCTAACGCGACGCAAAAACTACTGAACCGCTGGCTAAAATTCATGCTTTGGAGTTTAGTTGTGCTACTTGTGGTGAGCGAAGGGGCGAATTTGCTGTTGCCTTTGTTGCCTATTAATGCGGTGCTTTGCAAACGCATTCAAATCGAAACCTATAAAGAAACGGGGTTGTGGTTTTCTACCCAACGTATGACGTTGCAATGGCACTTGTGGGAAGGTATTACGGTAAAACTACACCAGCTACACTTGGTGCCAGAAAAACAGCCCAAAACACCTGCACTATGGGATGTTCAAGCCAAAGAACTTTCGTTAGGGGTAAATATCTTCAATTTGGTGTTGCACCAAGGCAACGGAGCCATTAACCAACTAACGCTTGATGAGCTTTCCACCACCGTGCAAGGCACCCAAGGGCTGGATAAATTACAAGCCGTGTTGAAGAAAATAGCAGAAAAACCAGCCCCGCCCAACGCCCCCCGATGGATTCAATCCCTCCACTTTTCGGCTGATGGAGCTACGTTTCAATTCGTGCCAACGAAAGTTACTGTTAAACCGCTGGAGCTAACTTTCCCAAAACTAACAGGGCATTTTAAGCAAGCACAAAAAAAAGATCCGTTTGATTTAACCATTGATGACCTAACCGCTTCTTTGCAAGACCTATCGAAACTTCGTAAGCTAGCCGTGAAACCGCTGGCAACCCTTTCTGTTAATGGGGAGTTTTCGCTATTGCCCAAAGATAAAAATCAGCCCGTGGCAACCCACTTACAAACCCTTTGGCAGGGTATAACCCCCCTCAAACACCTGAACTTCACGACAGATATTCCTGATGTTTCAGCACTGATTCATCGGTTACATCAAGATGGGTTACTGTCCAATAACCCCATTAGACCTCTTGCACGGCTCGAGAGGTGGGAGCAGATTCAAGGAATGAGGAACGGAGAACCGCAGGTGTACACAGACGTACATGAGGATTCGAGTACCGCAAATGACACAGAAGATGCCCCAGATATCGAGTCGTGCAAGAGCCTAAACAATTGCACGCCGTTGGGGAAGTAAAAAACCCAAACCCCGCCCAATGGGAGCTAGCTCTTTCAGGGTTTAACACGTTAACTGCCCAACCGCCTTCGGCGAAAGTAAACTGGCAGACACAAGTAACTTTGAGCAAACAACCCAATAGCCAAGGGTTATTATCGCTGAAAATGCTTCAACTTAACCATGCAACCAGCAAAGCTAGCTTGTTAGCCAAAGGAAGCACCCTGCTAACAGAAGAAAGCTTCAAAACGTTCAACCAGCAGCCTTTTTCGGTAGAAGCTTCAGGCGGGCTACCCGCCGTTACGGCGTTACCGCCAGCATTCAAACAAGTGATAGTACCCGCTACGGCTAGCACTCAACGGCTTCAGTTGTCTCTGTTAAAAGGGGGTGTTATCCTCCAGAAGCTTAAGCTAACAGGGACGATTCAAACCCCTGTTATTCAACAACTAGAAGCCCAACTGAACCACCTGAAAATGCAGGCGTTCACCGCAAAGCGTTCTTCGCCGATTGTTCAAACTTCGGGGCGAATTGCTTGGTTGGCTAGTGGTGCCGTTAAAGGGTTATTTACGGTAGCTCCGCATGAAACCCTATTTAGCCCGCCAGCCACAATAACCCTAGCTAGAACCCTCAAAACCCAGCCTATTAATCTTCAGTTACAAGTGCCTGCATTGGAAGGAGCCGTGGTTTCAGCGTGGCAACCTTGGGTGCTAGACGCTATTGCCCCCGCCCTCCGAAAAGCCCCTGCTTATCAATGGCAAACCCTTTCATGGGAAGGGAAAACCAGCCTCAATGCGAAGGCTACTTATCAACCCAACACGCAACGGCTGACCTTGTTGAATGCCGATGGTACGCTCAATCGCTGGCAAGCTTCGCTGCAACAAAAACCGTGGATGGTGAGTAATGGCAACTGGCACTGGCAAGCGAATACGGGTATTTCCCCAACGCTTCAATTAGCGTTAGCCCATAGCCCGAATACGCCTTGGCTTTCAGTGCGTGGGCGGTGGCATCCGCAACAGGCTAGCAGTGTTATTACCATCACTGTCAATAAACACGCCGTGCCAATACTGGTTAAACAAGGGTTTCAGCCTATCAATGAACAGTTTCTGCCCCCTGCCATGCGGATTTCCCAACAAGCCCTCAACCAATGGCTTTCAGACCCTACCCTTCAGCCGTGGTTAAACGCTACGGCTTCCGCACAGGCAACGTTTTCGCCCCAACAATTGAAGGTGCATGCCCTCAATTTAGATGGGCTGGCTCAAACTGGTAATGCTACCCTTCAAGCAACCGTGCCATGGCAGGCTTTTTCAAGCCACACCACCAAGGCAACGGCTTCCCTGCACTGGCAGAAAATTCCGCTGGAACCTATCACGTTCGGCTTCAAAAAGGTGTTGAACCAAGCAGATTTACAACTCAAAAAACTAACAGGCACCACTAACGGTGCGTTATCTTGGCAGGGGGCTTTTCCTAAAACCATTTTGCCCGAAGATTTTAATTCGCCTAATCGGCTGGCATGGCTTCGCCCCCTAACGGGTGATATTGATCTTTCCCCCATAGAAGGGCAATGGCAACAACACCCGATTCCCTTTAAATTGGACGCCTTAAAACTGCATCTTAGCCAATTGGCGTTAAGCCATCAATCGCCCCTCAAGCTGGATTGGGGAACGGCTTCGGTTGCAGGGCAGGTGGGGGTGCATCCTACCGAACAAAACCACTGGCAACCGACGGTTAATTTAGCCCTTGCCCCTATCCCGCTTGAAACGCTCAAAACCGAACACCTATTTTATAAGCCTTTTTTCGCTCATTTAAAGCTAGAGTATCCTACTTTTTGGCGAACGGCTGGCACTGTAGCTGGCGATATTCAGTGGGATAGTTCAAGCAACGCCCCCATGGCACAATTACACCTTGCCAATGCGGGGTTTTATATGCCTAGAACCTTTGCCCCACTGCATGGGGTAACGGGTACGTTTAAAGTGGATATTCTAAAACACGCTCTTTCACTGCCTAACCCGCTTTTTGTGCAATTGGGCAATAGCACCGTGCTGATACCTTGGTTGAACTTGAAAAATACAGGCAACCAATGGCAACTTGGGTTGCAAGCCCAAGGGAGGTTACACCCTAGGGAATTAAATAGTTTGTTGGGTAATAACTGGTATTTTCAACCGACCCAATACCCTTGGTTGGCGGATAGTTGGTTAGGGCTGAATGCCTTGTGGGGAGGAACTATAGACCATCCAAAATCTAGTATTGAAGCCAATTTATCTAGCGTGCTACAATCCGAAGGCAAAATAGCCACGCAAACGGAATCTCCGCTAGCAGAAGAAGCCACCGCCAAAGCCTTAGTAATGCAATTGGCTGAAACGGAAAAACCCCCAGCCCTGAACCCAACGGTAACGCCTACGCTTAGTGTATTAAGCCCTTCAAAATTGGCTTCTTTACAACAAAAAAGCCAATTGAATCGCTCAGGTATTAGTAAAGGGGTGCCCAAGCTAGTAACCTTTGTAGAATCTGGCAGTATAGGTTCACAACAAGAAGTGGTTTGGTATCAGAAAGCCGAAGGGAATCAACCTGCCAAAGAATTAGCCCGTTACCCCCTAACGATGGGGAATCAGCCATTGGCTACGTTGGCACTGCAGTTTAAAGGCAGTTTAAATCAACCTCGGTTGGATTTAGGCGAACTAAGGCTTTTAGGGCGTTCTGAACCGTTGCGGTTTCAAGCCACGTTAGATGCCCCGACGCAACCCACGCATTTATGGTCTAGCCAAGGCAGAATTTGGACAGAAGACCCCATTCAACTAGATGCCCTTGCTTCGCACACCAATAACCCAGCGTTTCGGTTTGAATCTGGCAGTGCTGCTACCAATTTACACTGGCAACAGGCAGATACCAACCCGATTGGGCAAATTCAACTGAAAGCGATACAATCAGCAGGGTTAGGGCTGGATAATTTAGAAGCAGACGCCCAGTTTAAAGCGGCTCAGCTGAATTTAAGCATTCCGCAATTTCAAGCGGGTGGTAGCGATGTGGCTTTAACAGGTACAGCCCTCTTACCGCAACCCCTACCTATTGCGTTTGATAACCTAGATGTTACAGGCAAAACCTTCTATGTAGAAGGCTTCTTAGCGTTGTTAGATAAATTAACCACCACCGTAATCAAATCCTACAAACAGGGGCTACCACCAACAGTACGTTGGGTGCCTGAACGCACCATTAGTTTGCCCATTCAGGTAGAAGCGGGAACGATTACCCTAGAGGAAGCGATTGTCAACAATATTTTAGCGACCAATTACACCAGCCAGTGGCGGTTATTCCCCAACGGGTATTTGGCATTAGATGACATGAACATGGCTGTTGCTGGTGGTACGGTAAAAGGGCAGTTAAGCGTTAGCCCTTCCCAACGCAATAGTATCAGCTTAAAAATTGACGCCGACCATGTAAAGGCAAACGCCTTAGCCAGAGCCTTATTAAACGCCCCCAACCAAGTGTTTGGCGATTTAACAGGTGGGATTGATTTTGCCACTTATGGCTTTACTCCCGTTACCCTTATTCAGCACGCCAATGGCAAGGCAAGCTTTGTAATTGCCGAAGGCAGGGTACCTGCCCTAGATAAAGTAGAACGCTTGCTTTCTACCGCCAACGTGGTTCGCGGTGGGGTTTTAGGGTTCAACTTGAACAATTTAGCTTTTGCCATTAAAGGCGGGTTGAAAGCAGGAGCCATTCGAGCCATTAGTGGCGATTTTCAAGTGGTAGATGGGCAACTGCTAACCCGAAACTTCTTGAGTGATAGTAAGAATTTAGATTTAGCCATGTCTGGCGGGGTTCGGTTGGATAATGGTTTGGCAGATTTGGTGATTATTGGCATTATGCCTCA
Organism: Candidatus Melainabacteria bacterium; assembly: GCA_026389055.1. GTDB lineage: Bacteria > Cyanobacteriota > Vampirovibrionia > Vampirovibrionales > JAJTHC01 > JACEUU01. The sequence goes on from JAPLIO010000160.1 coordinate 7,813, forward strand.
AAATGTTTCAGGCAGAGGATTTTGGGGTAAGTTAGGTAATTTTAGCTTAGGGAAGGTGATTAACTATGTGCCTGTGTTGGGGTATATTCCGTTGAAGGGGGGCAGTAAGAAGGGGGTGTTTGATTATATTCCGGGGTTGGGGTATGTACCTGGGTTGGGTGGTGTACCGGGTAAAACCAATAGTTTTGAAGCCCTGCTAAAAGGCCCGCCAGATGACCCGACTTCGATTAAAAGCATCCGCTGGTTACGCCAAGAGAAAGTAGCAGACCCTGTTAAGCCGTAAAACCAATTATAGTATTTTGAATAATTAACCGCCTATTTTAATGTAGGGGCGTAATTTATTACGTCCGTCCCACAATCCCCAAACGGATGCGATAAATCGCACCCCTACAAAATAAGGGTCGGGTAATTATTCAAAAAACTATAACGGAAGCCAAAGCGTAAAACACGCTCCTTCATTCGGTTTGGAATCAACCGTTAGTAAGCCCTTATGCTTTTCCGCCGTTTTATAACAAAGAGCCAGTCCCAACCCTGTGCCAACCCCTCGGGCTTTGGTGGTAAAACCCGGATCGAATATTTTAGATAAATGTTCAGGAGCAATCCCCTTACCGTTATCTTGAATGCTAATAAACACCGCCTGCCCTAATTGTTCGTGCAGTGCCACACCCGTTCTTAGCGTTAAAACAGGCACGGTTACTGCTTCCATAGCGTGCAAAGCATTACCCATTAAATTCATCAGCACTTGGTTGATAGGCCCTAAAAAGCAATTCACTTTTGGCAGATTAGTAGCATAGTGCTTTTCCAAAATCAAACTTTGTGGGAAGCTACTGCGTAAAATTAGCAAGGTGCTATCCAACGCTTCGTGTAAATCTGCAGGTACTTGGTCTGAATCATCTAGCCGAGCAAAATTCCGCAAGTTGACAATGATTTCCTTAATTCTAGACCCCGCTAGTTCGTTAATGCCCAGCAATTCATTCGCCATTTGCCAGTAGCTTGAAACGGTAGTTTCAGGGGTAAAGGCTTCGGTGGGTAGTGCTGCCTTGGTTCGTTCTAGCAAGCGTGTGAGGGTTTGCGTATTAGAAATAATAGACCCTAACGGCGTATTCACTTCGTGGGCAATGCCCGCCACAAACTGCCCAAGCACCGCCATTTTTTCTGTTTGCACTAGTTGAACTTGGGCTTCTTGTAAATCATCATAGGCTTGTTCTAACTGCGTGTTTTGTTCTTGCACTTGCGAAAATAACCGAGCCTGCCCCATCGCCAAGCCCAAGTGTTCCGCTATGCCTGCCAATAATTCTTGGTCTTCCATTGCCCAAAGTCGCACTTTATCGCACTGATGAAGCACCAAAACACCCAACCTCGCTTCGGAAGAAACAATCGGGTATAGGCAGAGTGATTGCACTTGATGCTTTTCATAAACCGCACTGGGGCCTAGCCATGTTTTACTATGGGTTTGGCTGGCAGGCGTAAAATAAAGGGGTTCAAACGGCAAATGGTGTTCGTTGAGCTGATACCCTACCGTAGAGCGGGTACCTGTTTCATTCAGCTGGTTAATCCACGCTTGAAGGACTTCCCATTCAAACCGAAAAGGCTGATTATAAGGCTTTTCAGGGCGAAAGGGTTTTAACCCATGCTGATGATAAGTAAAGGGGGGTAATACCTTAGGGGGCGGATTACCTAAAATAGCTTCTGCTTCTACCACTAAGGGCATGGGGGTTTCAAAGGCGTACACAAAACAACGGCTAGCACCCAGTAACTGCCCTAGTTCGGAAGCCGCTTTGGTGAGCATTTCCCCTAAATTTAACGATTGCCGAATGGCTAAGTTCATGCGGTGCATGAGGAACATTCTGCCCCGCAAATTTTGGCTTCGGGTATACAGGTGGGCGTGTTCTAAACTTAATGCCAATAAGGGTAGGCTGGCTTCTAAAAAGCGTTGTTCTTTCAAGCTAAAATATTGGGCAGGGTTAGCAAAGGGGCTGGGGGTATTAAAGGCTGCTTCCCCACTGGTAGGAGACCCGTATAGGGGTGATTCAGCGACTTGTGCCGTTGCGTTAGCCTGTAAGGCATCAATGGATTTTGAACACGCTAATAACCCTAGCAGTACCCCTTTATTAACCAGCGGATAAACCGCCGTAACGGCAGGAAACCCAGGGAAGAGGATGGAAGAATGTTGGTGTTCTAAGCCTAAAAAGGCAGCAGTGCGGTGTTGAATAATAGGCTGAAGAATGGGGTCTGGCAGGGTGGAACGGTTGTGTTCTTGGGTTACATCGGCAAAGCCATCGGGCGAAATTTGAATGAGCCGCATAATGCCTTGCCCGCTGGGTTCTAGTAGGGCAAAGGTGAAGGCATCAAAGTTAAACGTGTTGGTTAGCACTTGCCCAATATCATCAAATACTTCATCTAAAATGTACGATTGATTGAGTGCTTGGCTTAAGCACTGCAAAAATACGGCTAGTTCTACGGCTTGTTCTGGCGGGAATTCTTGGCAGAACTGTTCAATGCTGCCGCTGTTTTGCCAGCCTGAAAAACTAGCGTTAAAGGTTGTATTGGCTGAAAAATGGGCGGATGAAAGAGTCATTTATTTTTTCCAAGAATGTGATTGAACCTAGCCCTCTTGCATGGCTTGATAGGTGGGTGCAGATTCTAGGAATGAGGAACGGAGAATTTGCGGTGTACACGGCAGTACATAAGAATTTGAGTACCGCAAATGACAACGAAGATGCCCCAGATATCAAGCCATGCAAGAGGGCTACTCTTTTAATTTTAAGATAGATGGGTGTCAAAAGCAAGAAACCAATTAAATTACACTATTTAAAGGATTAAAACCGTTGCGATTTATAGTTATACTTAGGATAGTAATTTGTCGTCTTTTTTCTAATGAAGGAATCTGCTGCACACATGATGATGACATCGCCTTCTTTTAATAACAACAACTATACTCAACAATATGCAGATGAACAAATAAAAACGGCTTCAAAAGAGCAGTTATTGCTGATGCTGTTTGATGGGGCTATTAAATTTTTACGCATTGCAAAAAAAGCCATGATTGCCAAAGACTATGAAAAATCTAATAACCATTTGATTAAAGCCCAAAAAATTATCACGGAATTTATTGTTTCGCTTGATGTGAAACAGGGGGGCGAAACGGCTGAAAATTTGTTGCAATTGTATGAATTTTATTATCATTCTTTGGTAAAAGCCAACTTAAAAAAAGATGTTGAGCTGATTGAAGAAATAACCAACGAGTTGGTTAATATGCGGAAAATGTGGAGCGAAGCGGCTCAGCTGGCCGCCAAAGAACGCAAACAGCAGGGGGGCGAATCTGCTCAATACCAAGTAACTTCCGCCAATGAGCGGGCTGTTATTCGGCAGGCGTAGCGTGATGATGACGACGACTATATCTTCTTTTTCAACCTTGCTGGAACAACTCAATGCCTTGCAAGTGGCATTGGTGGGGCAGTTGCACCATATTACTGAAACGCTGGCAGAAGAAGAGCTTTCGCCTATTCATCAAAATATGTTGCTTCGGGGGGAATTATTGGCAACGTTAAACCAATTGCTCCAGCCTGATGGGGTTGACCAAGCCCTTGTAGACCGCTTTAATCAGCTAGATTCCGCATTGGGGAAGGCGTTAACGGCTTATCAACAAACGTTAAAAACAAGGTTAAACAAGGCTAGTAAACAACGGTCTGGATTATCGCAATATGCGTTGGCGGGGCATTTGCCTGCAGAAATCCTCTATCGGGATGAGGCTTAATTGGTTTGTTTGATGTAGCCTAATAGATGTAAACCTTTTTGTTTAACAGTTCAAAGATTGAATGTTGCGTTCTCAAATCGATTGTTGCTTGCGTTTTTCGTTGGTTGGTTTGTCAGGGGACTGTCGTTTGACAGCCCCCCGACACCCCCCACAAACTCAGGGGCAAGCCCCTAAGAACCCCCAAAAAGCCACCC
>JAPLIO010000143.1 GCA_026389055.1 Candidatus Melainabacteria bacterium
CGGTGGACGGAACGCATCGGCAGCTGCAGAGCAAATGCGATGGTCGTTCCTACTGGTTGGTTTGAACGCTTACGCTATTTTAACTGTGAATTGGTTTAACAGCCTATACCCTTGTAAGGAAGAACACAGAGATCGTCCCATACAAGGGTAATATGCTTATACTACACTACTTGGGTTGAGGCCCAAACGCTACAAGGGCATCGACCCCTTTGAAACGGCTAAAGTTTTCCACAAACCGAACGGCTAACGCATTAGCTGCTGCATCATACGCCACTTTATCTTTCCACAACCCCCGAGGGTTTAATTGCTCTGTTGGCACACCAAGGCATTTAACGGGAATTGCCAGCTGAAAGATGGGTTCAACCACGGTTTCAACCGAATCCAAAGCCCCACTTAACGCCGCCCGAATCATCGCCCGAGTATAGGGAATCGCCATCCGATGCCCCGTGCCATAAGCACCCGCCACCCAGCCTGTATTAACTAAAAACACTTGGGCTTTGTGTTTATCAATGCGTTCCATTAGCAATTGGGCATACACCGAAGCCGAACGTGGCATAAACGGAGACCCAAAACACGCAGAAAACGCCGCTTTCGGTTCGGTAATACCCCGTTCCGTGCCCGCTAGTTTACTGGTGTAGCCACTAATAAAATGGTATTGAGCCTGCTCAGGGGTTAACTTGGAAATGGGGGGTAACACGCCAAACGCATCCGCTGTTAAGAAAATAACCGTAGAAGGGTGTTGACCTTTTCCGTTAAGCACCGCATTGGGAATATAATCAATGGGGTAACCTACCCGAGAATTTTCCGTTAGCGTGTCGTCATCATAATTAGGCACATGGGTTTCAGGGTGCAGAACCACGTTTTCACACAACGCCCCAAACCGAATCGCTTGGTAAATTTCAGGTTCATTTTCTTCGGAAAGCCGAATGGCTTTGGCGTAGCAACCACCTTCAAAATTAAACACCCCATTATCAGACCAACCATGCTCGTCGTCGCCAATCAGGTAGCGTTGGGGGTCTGCAGAAAGGGTGGTTTTACCCGTGCCTGAAAGCCCAAAAAACAGAGCCGTTTTACCATCTTGCCCCGCATTGGCGGAACAGTGCATGGGCAGCACATTTTCAGCTGGCATCAGGTAGTTCATCAACGAAAAAATGGATTTTTTCATTTCCCCCGCATAGCCAGTTCCCGCTATAACGACCAATTTCCGTTCAATATCTAAAATGACGGCGGCTTCGGAATGGACGCCATCCGTTTCAGGGCAAAGCCGAAGGTTGGGGGCACAAAGCAGGGTGTAATTGGGTGCGAAGGTCGCTAATTCTGCTCGGGTAGGGCGAATAAATAGTTGATGCACAAACAGGTTGTGGCTGGCTCGTTCATTGATGAAGCGAACGCTCAGCCGATGGTCTAAATCCGCACCGCAAAAGCCATCAAACACATACAGGTCTTTATCGCTTAAGTAGGCTTGCACTTTGCTGAAAACTCTATCAAACACGGCGGGCGAAATAGGATGATTAACCTCGCTCCAATCGATGGTTTCGTGAATGGCGGGTGAATCATCTACAATGAAGCGGTCGTTGGGGGAACGCCCTGTGTATTGCCCTGTATAAACCACTAAGGCTCCGTTGCTGGCTAGTTTGCCTTCGCCTTTTTCTAGGGCTAGTTCAATCAGTTTGGCGGGGGGTAGTTGATACTGTATTTTATTGGGGGCGTTAACCAACCCTGTATAGGCAACAATGGTTTTTTCAGGGGTAGGGATAGTGGTTGCAGTCATTTATTTCTAGCTCCTCTTCATACACTGGGTATCGCTAGCGTTTTGCTCTAAGCGTAGCAGGATTGTACCATTTTAAATGACGATTGTAATAGCTAATTCTCAATGAACGATGGCGGTTATTCTTTGATACTGGGGTATTACTGGAATTGGTTAGAAAGCATTTTTTTCCTTCGTGTATAATTGAAATAGCTGTATTGGTTTTTACGCCTTATTTAGAGGATACTTTTTCATGGAATGGTTTATCATCACACTGGTGCTTATTAGCGTTATTGCCTTACTGGCTTATGTGTTTTCCCAATGGATTCGGGTCATCAACCAATACCAACGGGGTATTATCTTTCGGTTTGGCAAGGTGTTGCATAGCTCCCTAGAACCAGGGCTTCACATTTTGATGTTTCCACCGCTGATTGATAAATTAGTAACGGTGGATATGAGAACCGTTACCTTGGAAGTCCCTCCGCAGGATGTAATTACTAAAGATAGCATCATGGTGAGGGTTTCTGCCGTTATTTACTATAAGGTAATAAACCCTGTACAAGCCGTTGTGTTGGTTGAAAATTACGGGTATGCTACGTCTCAGGCGGCTCAAAGCGTGTTGCGTTCTGTGGTGGGGCAGTTTGCCCTAGAAGATTTTTTAGGTGGCAGAGACACGGTTCGGCAACGCTTACATGCCTTGCTGGATGCCCATACCAACCCATGGGGTGTGCATGTGGATGATGTGGATATTAAAGACGTAGAACTTTCTGAAGCAATGCAACGGTCGTTAGCAAGAAAAGCGGAAGCAGAGCAGGAACAACTGGCGACGCTTATTAGCAGTGAAGCCGAACTGCAAGCGGCGGAAAACTTATGCAAAACGGCTCAGTTGATGGAAAAACACCCCATTGCCTTACAGTTGCGGTATTTACAAACGGCTCAGGCTTTGGGGCATGATAAGGCACACACCTTGATTTTTCCGTTTCCGATGGATTTAGGTGCGATGGTGAAGCCGTTGTTGGGTGCTATTCAGCCACAGTTTGAACCGCTTGCTACGGCTAGTTTGCCTGCTTTTGAAGACTCTTTACTGCCTGCTGAAGAATCGGTAGGTGTTTCAAAACCGCTAACGCCTGTTGCTACAACTTCTACCGCTTCTGGGGTGCAGTTGCCTTTTGCTGATAGCTTAAATTCATCTTCGTTGTAATGAGACTTCCAATTTTTTGCTTTGGGGATAGTGATACCAATTCCATCATTAAAAGTCGTGTTTAGATTTACATCATGGGCGGGCGACCACAAGGGTTCGCCCGAATCAAGATTGTACGGCATTCAATAGGTGATAATAACTCCTCCACAAAAAGCAAGTAAGGTTCGTCTTTTTTTGATACAATAATAAGTAATTGTCGTTTCCTAAGCTAACCAAAGTTGTTTTTATCTATGCCCACCTTCCATACGCCCAGTTCGCATCCTGATAGTTTCTATTACCGCAAAGCCGTAGAATCCAAAGAACAATTACCTGAACACGCCAAGCTCGAACAAAAATGGCTGTTTGTAGGTATTGATTTAGCCCCCAACGCTGCCTTGGAAAGCGGCTTAGTGGTGTTAGATAAAGACCTAACCCTACTAAGGATGGATAAACTTTACACCAACGCTAGTTTAATTACCGCCGTAGAACAATTAGGGGCGGCTCATTCACTGATTGTAGCCATTGATATGCCTAAAAACCTCTCCATTAGTGGTCGGTTTCGACAAGAAGAACTAAAATACAATGCCATGCGAATGGAAGCGGGTGGGTATGAGCGTAAAGCAGTCGACCGTTTTGCCCCCAGAGGTAGAGTGCTTTATGATGCGTTTAAAGCTTTGGGGATGTTTCCCGTATTAACGTTTACCCCCAACACCAAAGCCAATTTTAAGCTATTCGTGCCACACAGAGCTAGAACCCCCCAAGGCTGTCGGTTTTTACAAAGTGCTTTAAAAGAACAATTATTGGTTAAAAATATGCCTGTCAATTTAGCCCCTAGTTCCGTGCTGGATGCCATTGTAGCTGCCTATAGTGCATGGCTTCTAAATAGTGGCACTTTAAATAAGCACGTTGAATTGTATGAAGATAGATTAGCCTACTGGACAGTTGACCCACTAGAGCCGTTAAAAATCAACCCATCGCCTGTTCGTCCAGAGTGGGTACCACGGTAAAAATTAGCTAATAGACCTCTTGCATGACTCGATATCTGGGGCATCTTCGTTGTCATTTGCGGTACTCGAATTCTTATGTACTTCTATGTACACGTCAAATTCTCCGTTCTTGGTTGCTAACGCAACCTGTTTGCAACCCAAACCATCCGCCAACAAAAGCTAAAATAGAAACCACCACGGAAAATTCCCACGGAATCAACCCCGCCTGCCATTTACCTAACAACGTACCCACCGAAGTTAAAACAACGCTACCCGTGGCGGTAATAATGGCTTGCCTTAACGGCATACCCTGCCCATCACTCATTAACGGTACAAGTAGCACCGCTCCGCCAATGCCTAAAATCCCCGAAAGTACCCCAATAAAGATGCAAATCAACTGAATAGCCCAATGCGGCCAGATAAATTGTTCAATGCTGGTAAGGGGTTCAGGGGTTTGAAACGTGGGATGCCCCATTGCTTTGTATTTTCTAAATCCTAAATAAATGGCGGAAGCCAGCAAGCTTGCCATTACCATCAAAATGGTGTTACGGCTCCACTGGGCAGACCATTGCGTACCAATATAGCTACCTACAATGGAAGGCAAGCCGAAATACCACAAAAAGCCTATATTGAGGGCTTTGTTCCTGAAATGGGCGATAGACCCTGAAACGGTGCTAGCCAACCCTTGAACTGCCGCAACGCCTGTTGCTGCTTGCACCGTGATAATATCTGCACCGAACAATAAGGGGGCAAGCAACACCAAAAACGAAACGGTAAACATACCGCCCGCAACCCCAATAAACCCTGATAAAAACCCTACAATCAACCCAGAAGAAGCCATAAATAACAGAATACCCAGCGTATATTCTTTAATTAGTAGCAGATGAGAATCAATAGGCATTAGGTGTTGTAGGGTCATCAGCCACTGTTCGTTATGGGCGGTGGGGGGAATCGGTGGTGTGGCGATAACAATCATAGCATGGTGGCTTTCTGAAGCGTCGTTGAGAAAAATGTCTAAACAAATTATAGCTTAAACCAATCCCTGATGTTGAGTATTAAGAAAGCCTGTAAAAACATTGACGTAAGCGTTAGTGTTTGATATGCTCATCGTAACGTCTAAAGTTCAGCAATAGCATAGGTTCTACTAAAATGAAAAAAGTAACAGTGCCGCTTTCAACCGAACCCCAAGAAACCGCCAACACAGATGAAAAAATGCTAACCATTGGGGATTTAGCCAAAGCCTGCAATGCAACCGTTCGTACCCTTCGGTACTATGAAGAATTGGATTTAATTACCCCTGAAACCCGAAGTGCAGGGGGGTATCGGCTCTATGTTTCTGCTACAATTAAACGGGTTCACGCCATTCTTTCTTTGCAAGAACTGAATTATAGCCTAGAAGAAATTGCTACCCTATTGGGTAGGTCTTCTGAAGGGTTAAGCACGGCTTCTCGCAAACGCAAGGTAAGTTTTACAAAACTAACCTTAACGAAACAAGCCACTACTATTCAGGAAAAGTTAGCTTCATTACAAGCCATGCAAGCAGAATTGAATCAACGATTAACTGTTTTAACTGATTTTTGTGAGCCTTGTGCTTCAGAAAAACCCGATTTAGATTGTTGCGAACAGTGTCCGCACACAGCCATTCACTGGAATTAACTTTTTTCTCTACTTTGAAACTATAACGTCAATTATCATATCGTCTGGAAACAATACAAAATGTCTACAACCCAAACTATTGATGCCATCAACCAAGACTATCAGTTTGGTTTTACCAGTGCCATAGAATCGGATGCCTTTCCCAAAGGGTTGAACGAGGATGTGGTTCGGGCTATTTCTGCTAAAAAGGGCGAACCCCAATTTATGCTAGATTTCCGCTTGAAAGCCTATCATCAGTGGCTAACCATGGTGCCCCCTACTTGGGCTGATGTGGATTACCCTCCCATCGATTTTCAAGATATTATCTATTATTCTGCTCCTAAAAGCGTTGAAAAAAAGCAAAGCTTGGCAGATGTTGACCCTGAATTGCTAGCCACTTTTGAAAAGTTGGGCATTCCGCTTTCAGAACAAAAACGCTTGAGCAACGTAGCCGTTGATGCCGTGTTTGATAGCGTTTCAATCGC
>JAPLIO010000181.1 GCA_026389055.1 Candidatus Melainabacteria bacterium
CAAGCCACAAGCCACAAGCCTTTTAGGCTAGGCTTTACCCTTTCTGAATTACTAGTAAGCTTAGGCGTATTGGGATTAATTGCTGGGCTAACAATACCTAGCGTTATCAATAGCGTTAATAAAGCCAGACAAAAAAGCATGGCAAAAGAAGCCTTACAAGTAATAACCGATATAACTAGTGCTATGGTAATGAATGGAGATGCTGATACCATAACCAGCTGGAATATTCGGGGCGATAACGGACCTACTAACATAACAGGGTACCTTACCAGTAAACTCAATGCCAAACAATGTATTATGTCAGATATTACTTCAGCAGGATGTACGATGGGTTGGGATGGACTTCCCCCAAACAGTTCTTCTAACCAGCACAATGCGAGATGGATTTTACCCAACGGTGTTAAAATACAATCGAATGATCACTGGCACGGATTTGGTGGTGGGTGGAGGAGAATGGGGTGGCTAATTGATGTAAACCCTTATAATAATTCAATGGTTTATTCAGGCAATACTGCTGATACCATGTTACTAATCTGCAATAGCGGACAAGATAACTATCTTCAGAGTGATATTACACTAAAACCCGGGCAGTGTGGACCCTTGGGTAGCGGAAATATGTCTCGTTTCAATAGTCTGGGTGTGTTAGATTAAATAAGCCCAATTACAACATATGCCCCAGCTTGGCTTGTTTGGTAGCCAGATAAGCCGAATTTTCAGGCAACGATTCCATAATCAACGGCACTCGCTCCATCACCTGCAAGCCATACCCATCCAACCCCTTAATCTTCCGAGGGTTATTAGTCAGCAAATCAAACCGCTTCACGCCTAAATCCAACAAAATTTGAGCCCCAATACCATACTGGCGTAAATCCGCCTTAAAGCCCAATTTATGGTTCGCCTCAACCGTATCCAAGCCCTCATCCTGCAAGGCATAAGCCCGAACCTTATTCAGCAAGCCAATACCCCGCCCTTCATGCTGACGAAGATAAACCGCCACGCCCTTGCCATAAGCCGCAATTTGCTGTAACGCCCCATGCAACTGAAAGCCACAATCGCACCGAAGGCTACCCAATAAATCGCCCGTGAGGCATTCGCTATGCACTCTGACTAAAGGAGTTTTGTCATCAGTAACGGATAAATCACCCATCACCAACGCCAAATGCTCTGAATTATCTAACCGATTCCGAAAGCCAATGACCTTAAATTCGCCAAACTTGGTGGGCAGTTTCGCTTCCGAAATGCGTTCCACCATGCGTTCGGTTCGTAACCGATAAGCCACAATTTGAGCCACCGTAATAAAGGGCATATCAAACTTTTTGGCAAAGGCAAATAAATCGTCTCGGCGAGCCATTGTGCCATCTTCCTGCATAATTTCACAAATAACCCCAGCAGGTGCATACCCTGCCAAACGGGCTAAATCCACCCCAGCTTCGGTTTGCCCAACCCGTTCCAAAACGCCACCGGGCCTGGCTCGCAAAGGGAAAATATGCCCCGGACGGCATAAATCAGAAGCTTGAGCCGTAGGAGAAACGGCTAATTGAATGGTTTTGGCTCTATCTGCCGCGGAAATGCCAGTGGTTACGCCATATTTGGGGTGTCCGTCAATGGAAACCGTAAACGCCGTTTGCATCAATTCTTCGTTGTGGGTAACCATCTGCGGTAAATCCAACCGCTGGCAAAGTTCAGGCGTTAAGGCTAGGCAAATCAGCCCACGCCCTTCTTGAGCCATTAAATTGATGGTTTCAGGGGTTACCAGTTCGGCGATGCAAACTAAATCGCCCTCGTTTTCACGGCCTTCATCGTCGGCGACAATGACGCATTTACCCGCTTTTAAAGCCACCAAGGCTTCTTCAACGGTGTTAAAGGCTTGGCTTAAATTGGCGACAGATTCGTCTTTGACATAATCTAACGGGGAAAAAGCACTGGCATCGTGGGCGTAAGAGGGGGAAAGGGACTCATCTATCATAAACATAAAAGGGAAGCTTTCTTTCAAGGTAGGGTGATTGAATTATCCTTGAGTATCGCTAAAACAAACGGGAAAGTCTATGCGGAGGCTCGTATCGTTACAGACGTGGGGGCAAGTCTCCCCTATTTAGACGGTGTTGTTTGAATAAATGCCCAAGTATTGGTACGCTAAGCTCAAGCCATGTAATTAAGACATTCCCTCAACTTTAAAGGAGGCTATTCAAACGCAATGCTAAACACCTACAGTACTTACCAGCCATTTGAAGAAAATGAGCACGCTAACACCCTAAAAGAAAAAATTATGACCTTTAAACACCCCACCTTGTTAGACTTCATCAGCCCACCTGCACCAAGAAATCTGTTGCCCAGCAACCCCAAGCAACACAAGATAGATGCCACTGTTTTAGCCCATTTAAGACACCGTTTAGCACGACAAAAAAACCAAACAGCCCAATTAACACAAGACTTAGAGCTACTACAGAAAAAAGCCAGTACAAATGTTGAAAATAATGGTATGATAATCGATACAGTTTCAGCAAAAAAAGTTCCCACTATTTACGAGCTTCACACTATTCACGGAGGTTTCCATCCCATGTCGCAAGACTTAACTCGATTTACAGACTTATCTAACCCCGCTAACTTTGAAACCGAAAAAGCCATTGGGGTAGAAAACCAGCAACCCTCAAAAGGTGCCACTGTTGCCGTGGTGGAACAAGAAGCGGTTGTTCAGCAAGCACAAGCCACGCAACTAACCGCCACAGAGCGTGCCAAACAAGCATTTCAAAATTATGGTGCCACCACAACAAACCCTGCCCATCCATCCGCTTCTTTTTCAACGTTTACAGCCTCCCCCCAGTCCCCTTCGGTAGAACAGGTTATTATGGAACAACAAACTCAATCTCGTAAACAATCCCAATTATCGCCAGAGTTTTACAACGAACTGAAGCCTATACCTGAAGCAGAATTAAGCTCTAACGTAAAAACACTGATTCGGTTAGTCAATGAATTACCCGAAGGGGTTACCAAGCAAACGGGTGCCTGCATTATTCGGTTAACCATGGAAGCCATGGGTATTGCCATGGAAGAAGTGCTAGGTGAAGGGCAGAATTCGCAATCTGAATTATTGGAAAATGTACGGGTTAATATCAAAAAAATTGAAGAATACAAAACCGTTATTCGTAAATTAGAAACCGATATTAAATACTTCCAAGGTAGAGCCAATGAACTTTCTGAAATTATTGATCTCTTCATTTTGTCTAATGCGAGCAGAACTTCGATTGAAAATTAAGAACAAGCAAAAGCACACTTTATAGTGCTTTGCACAACCTTGATTCTCTACTTTTCAGTTATAATAGTAGCCACGATGATGTTAAAAAATCGTGGCTACTATTGTTAGGACGTTCTTAGCTGATTACTGCCTATAAAAGATTGTGAAACCCTACCATTGACTTTACTTTCAACTTTTGAAGTACCCGTTCAAAAAGGCTACAGATTCGCCTTCCTTATAGGGTTTATTGTTTTTTTACTGGTTACAGCCCCTTTCTCGTTTCAACCCGAAATGCTAGCACAACGGGTATTTTTTGCTAATAGCAACCAACCCTTAACCCCCAAAGAAGAAGCAGAACAAGCCACTTCCCTGTTTAAGCAAGTATGGGAAGCCGTCTTTTTACACTACTATAAGCCCGATTTTAACGACCAAAATTGGCAGTACTGGCAAGCCCACTACCAAAGCAAACTAAAAACAACACAAGATGCTACGGTTGCCATTCAAACCATGCTAACCAGCCTAAACGACCCGTATTCGGTGTTTTTACCCCCCCAACGGTTTGAATCTCAAACTATTTCAATCGCCTCAAAATTATTCGGTATTGGGTTGCAACTTTCCCCAGATTCTAAAGGGAAAGTTTTAGTAACTGGCAAAGTACCCAACGCCCCTGCAGACAAAGCGGGCGTTTTAAACGGCGACAGTATTATTGCCATTGATGACCAACCCACTGACGGGATGCCCATTGAAACCTGTGCAAAAAAAATAAGAGGCGATAAAGGCACCACCGTGAAGCTGACCCTGCTAAGAAAAAACGGAAAATCAACTCAAAAACTAACCGTCTCCATCATCAGAGATGAAATTAAGTTTAAAACAGTCGAAACCTTCCAATTCAAACAATACCCCAGTATTGGCTATATCAAGCTTAACAGCTTTATTTCTAAAGACCTGTTAAGCGAAGTAAAACAAGCCATCGATGCCTTTAAAACCAAGAAGTCGCTCATTATTGATGTACGAGGTAACTTGGGCGGGCTACTAGAAAACGCCGTTGAACTAAGCGATTTATTTTTAGATGAAGGCACCATTGTTAGTGTTAAAAGTAGAACCCCAAAGCACGATTACCAAGAAACGGCTCATAATGGGCAAGCCTTTACAGGCAAGATCGTCATTTTAACCGATAAATCCAGTGCCAGTGCCAGCGAAGTATTCGCTGGGGCGATGAAGGATCATCATCGGGCATGGCTGGTGGGGTCTCAAACCTTTGGCAAAGGGCTGGTGCAACAGGTTATTACCCTCAATCAACGAGGCAAAAACAGTTTAGATTCTGTTGGGCTAAACCTAACCGTAGCCCAATACTTAACGCCCAACGGTACCAATATTCATGGCATAGGTATTAGCCCCACCTACCCAATTGCCGAAGAAACCAATGAAGAATTGCTAGCATCCCTTCACACCGCAGTACAAGCCCAAACACCGAAAAAAACTTTTGAGTTGCTTTCCAACCACCTCAAAAAACTGCTTCAAAAAGGCAAAAAAGAAGCCGCTTGGCTATGGGCAGATAAACCCTTAAAAACAGCTTGTGAATTACTAGAGCCTACCGAAAAAACCATCACAGCTAAGCCTTTACACTAAGCAATGAAGGCACTGGCACTACAACAGGAACAGTCCTTTTCTGTTGAAGGGAAAATTGAGCTTCTTTCTTATTATTAGGATGATAAGGCGGTAACCCTTTCTTGGCTAATTGCCTATTGGTATGCTTCACCATAAGCGGCACTAACAAACTATTGGCTAACTTGTTAATAACAGGATCAATACACAAGTACCAAAGAGCCAGCAACGCTAAACTGCTAATTGTTTTATAACCACCTAATTTAAATTCCTGCGTTTTTAAATAAGCCTTTACACGCTCAAATTTAATCTTGTGTTCTAACGCCGTTTCCGTCCCTTCTTTAACCAATGCCTCACCCAACCGAGAAAGCACCGACGTGCTATCTACCCGTTCTGGCATTTCATTACGCAACACTTTGGGGATGTGATTCCAAGTTTCTCTTAACATAATGGGGATGCGTTTAGTTAAGGTGATACCCAGCTCAGGTAAAAAACGAGACGCTTTCATTTCTTCGCGTTGATACCGCCTAAATAAGGCTTTGGTTGCCAAGCCCTCTTCGCCAGATAATTTAAGTTCTCCTTGGGGGTTAAAGATTGGCATCTTTTCAATCTCTTGAATACTTTTATGCTCTAGCCCATGTTTTTCAATGAAGTCGTGTTCATGGGAAAACTCTGCGTGTTTTTTTATAATCGTCATAATTTGAGGGAAAGTTTTACTCTCTAACTCAAACAACGCCCGAGACCGATAAAACGATTCGCTAATTAAAAAATCAGATAAATGCATCAATGCGTAAGGCCCAATAACCAGTGCCATCAACTCTAACCCTGTTTCCAGCATACCCCTGCTTAAGGCATGGCTTTGAGCCGTTTGCGGATTACCCGTTGCTGCTTGAGCTTGCTGATAAGTGCCTACCGTCGTGCTTAAAATTTCCTTCGCCCCCGAATAAATTAACGGCAACCAAGTCAGTGCACCCAGCACAAATTCTGTAATTCTACCCCAAGGGGTATTACTTAAAAACTGACGGTTCCCTTGGTGTAACGGCAAGTTTACAATAGGCACCAAGGCACTCAACAACAACCCATTTTTAACACTTAATACCCCTTGAAAATTATTAACCATGGGTTCTAACACATCCAACGCCAACCAAAAATTCGAGGTATTATCCGAAATTTTTTCCGCCAACGTATCCAGCTCACCGAGCACCTTGGGTTTATCAGTAGTGGGAAGAGCAGAAACAGCATCATCTATTGGCGTAAAGATAACCGTAGAAGCAGACGAGGGTATTTGATTCGTAACCGTCTCAAAAGAAAAAGAGGTTTCTTCTTTAGGCAGTAATTCTCCTCCTACTACTGCTACTGGCGGCTTCAACTGCCAATCAGAAGAGAGGGTGGTTTGAACTGTGTAACTTAAATTAGCAGACATCATGCCGTTTAAAACCACTAAAAGCCTTAATTATTTTGTTTTACAGAGAAGAACCTTACTAATTATACCTACTAAATGATGATAAGCCTAATTTATTGTAGCTGAAACGAGTCGTTCTGTCTGCAAGTAATTTATTAGGCTCCCTTACTAAAATGTGGAACCCCTTTGAAATATCATAAAATCTTGGTTCGGGAGGACACACAGGTCCTCCCCTACATAGAACGATTTAAAGAATAGACCTCTTGCATGACTCAATATCTGGGGCATCTTCGTTGTCATTTGCGGTACTCGAATTCTTA
>JAPLIO010000149.1 GCA_026389055.1 Candidatus Melainabacteria bacterium
CGGACGTGATAAATCACGCCCCTACAGTAATCTGTCTATTTATAAAGATACTGATGTGGAAACCCTCACCCCAACCCTCTCCCAAAGGGAGAGGGGGAGATAATACTACCACGTTCCCTGCATCCTTCTTCTGGCTTCTGCCCTTGCTTCCATTTTCGCTAAGGCATCAGCTTTGTTTTTATCTTGAACGGATTGGCTGATATTGGCTTGGCGTTCATGGCTAGCGGCAATGGAACGCTTGGTTGCCGTGCTGGAAACACTCACCTGCATGGGTTTGTTTTCGGATTCAATCACCAATTGCGTTAAGGTGCCCGCCCGTTGAAGGGTTAATAGTTCTTTAAACAAATTGGTTACAAACCCCATCAAGGCTTCCGAAGTAGCCCCCATGTGCTTATATTGCAACAACGGCAACGCTACCCCACCGATGGTGGTGTTGGCAGGGGCAGTCCACCGAAGCTTGGTGGCTATTTTCTGCGGCAATTTCCCTTGAAGCCCCATCCATAGTTTTAGGGTATAGGGTACGGTAATGCGAAGCAATTCATCGTCTGAACGCACCATGGGAATGGCTAATTCCGTAGCTTGTACCCGAAGCCGTGCTAATTCAACCAATTGTTGAGCCTGCCACGGCACTTTCCCGAATCTATCTTGCCATTCGGCTAAAATCATATCTAGCCCTCGTTCGGTGGTAACAGTGGCTAGCCTGCGGTATTCATTGAGTTTCACTTCTTGGCTACCCACATAGGTTTCAGGAATAAACGCCGTAAC
Source organism: Candidatus Melainabacteria bacterium (assembly GCA_026389055.1). GTDB lineage: Bacteria > Cyanobacteriota > Vampirovibrionia > Vampirovibrionales > JAJTHC01 > JACEUU01. Next base: position 766 of record JAPLIO010000149.1, read on the forward strand.
GTTTAAATCCACCACGGAAGGTTCTTTGGTGTCATCTTCTTCAATGTTGCGACCTTCATGGGCGGCTTCTACGGCTTGATTGAGCAAATCGCAATACATATCAAAGCCTATTTGAATCATATGCCCGTGTTGTTCAGCCCCTAAAATGTTACCGACGCCCCGAATTTCCATATCTCTCATAGCAATTTGATACCCTGAACCCAAGGCGGTGAGTTCCCGAATGGCTCTTAGTCGGTTTTTTGCGTCTTCGGTGAGAATTTTTTCTGCCCCGTAATATAAGTACGCATAGGCTTGTACGCTAGAACGCCCGACTCGTCCTCTAATTTGATAGAGTTGTGCCAAGCCGTAGCGGTCAGCGTCATCAATAATTAGCGTGTTGGCGTTGGGAATATCCACCCCAGATTCTATGATGGTGGTTGCCACCAGCACATCAAACTGATGGTTGGCAAATTCCAGCATGACAGTTTCAAGGTCAGTCGCCCCCATTTGCCCGTGGGCGACACAAACTTTGGCTTCGGGAACAATACTTTCAAGCTGGGCTGCTACATCATAAATACTTTGTACTCGGTTGTGCATATAGTAAATTTGTCCGCCACGGTCTAGTTCATGCAAAATAGCCATACGAAGTTGGGTTGGGTTTAACACCCCAACGAAGGTTTGTACGGGCAACCTATTAACAGGCGGTGTATGAATAAGGCTCATTTCCCGCACGCCACTAAGCGACATATATAGCGTTCTGGGAATAGGCGTGGCCGACATTGCCAATACATCTACTTGTGTGCGTAGTTGCTTGATGCGTTCTTTGTGGGCAACCCCGAAGCGGTGCTCTTCATCGATAACCAATAACCCGAGGTCTTTCCACAACACATCTCGCTGTAATAGCCTGTGCGTGCCTACAACCACATCAATTTCGCCTGCTTTTAGCTTGGTTAGCAAATCTTTTTGTTCTTTGGGTGAACGAAACCGAGAAAGTAACCCTACTCGCACGCCATAGGGGGCGAACCGTTCTGAAACGGTATTGAAATGCTGCTGGGCTAGAATGGTTGTGGGCACTAAAATAGCACATTGTTTGCCAGATAAAACGGATTTAAACAACCCTCGCAACGCCACTTCCGTTTTCCCGAAGCCCACGTCTCCGCAAACCAGCCTATCCATGGGTTTGTTGCTTTCCATATCCGCCTTCATGGCTTGGATGGCTTTCCATTGGTCTGGCGTTTCTTCATACGGGAACGATTCTTCTAATTCCACTTGCCAAGGGGAATCGACATCAAAGGCGATGCCCTCCACCGTTTGCCGAGATTTATAAAGTGCCACCAATTCGTGAGCAATATTTTGAATGGATTTTTTGACTTTAGAAGTAACTTTTTTCCAATCTGCCCCGCCCATTTTAGAAAGCGATGGAATGGCACCTTCGCCCGTGCCATTAAAACGGCGAA
>JAPLIO010000098.1 GCA_026389055.1 Candidatus Melainabacteria bacterium
GAGGCGATGCTTACCAAAGCAACAGAGGTTTGTAGAGAAGCGGAAACACGCTTCGCTACGATTGATTGGGAAGGTGAGTTCAGCGAGATGGACGACGACGAGGAATATTCGCCTGTGCCATTTCTTACGGATACTGACTTCTACGACAGATTAGAATGTCCGGAAACGATATGCGACGATTACGAGCGTGATGCCAAGACATTTATGAAAAAGATGCGTCTTCATTCTTGCGGAAGAGAACCCGATAAGCGAATTGTAGATCTTGTCGGGTCTATTGAGGGATTGAAGCATAAGATCATCAACCTTTACAACAAGAAGTTGCGCGAGGAATACTTGAAGGGCGATTTGGACATGCGACCTTCTATCTATTGTAGCAGATGTAATGTGTTCTGTATGAATGTAGCCAAATTCTACGATCATGAGTGTAAAGAAACGACCAAGTGTAATCGGTGCGGAAAAGTGGAAAAGACATACCAGCGATTACAAAACCACATCCAAGCAATACACTTGAAAGTATATAAATATAATTGTAAGGAATGCAACTTTCCAACCGATAGTCCCAAAGAGTTTGAACGACACAACAATAGCAAAAGTCATAAAGAGAAATGCGGGATTGAACGCAAAACATTTGAATGTAAATTATGCGACAAAGAATACTATTTTGAAAGCAAATATAAAGAACATCTTGCTTCCGTTAAACACAAAAAGTTGTCTAATACATGAACACTCTTTCTTGGTATAGAAATTTAGAAAAAAATGTGGGCTGATGGAGTTTTGCGAATTTCCAGAAGCGTCCAAGAATGAAAGTCCATCCAACTTTTTTTCCGGAGGGGTTTTAGAATTTGGAAAAACTCCATCGTCCCACAAATTTTTCCAAATTTCAGTCAAATAATTTGAATATAAGAGTATAAACATTATTTCTTGGTATACAAATTTAGAAAAAAGTGTGGGATGGTGGAGTTTTTTGAAATTCCAAAACCCTTCTGGAAAAAAATGCAAACTGAAAACTTTTCCTGACCCCTTTTCGAAATTCGCAAAACTCCATCGTCCCACAAATTTTTCCAAATTTCAGTCAAATAATTTAAGTGTATGAGTTTAAACCTTATCCGTTGTATATTCAATCTATTGTAGGGCTGATGGAAGATGATGATGTGGATGAATTGAAGGAACACTTTTTTGCTATGATGATGGATGCGGTCAAGTGGCGATGCGTAGTTGATGATATTGACGACATGGTGCGACAACAGGAGGAAGAGGAAAGCGAAGAGGAGAGTTCAGGGGACGACGACATCTATGGGTAGATGATTTCTTGCAGGGTTGCGAACTTCAAATCGGTCGTGTGGTGGAGTTGTGTTTTCAATATCCAAACTCAAATCTGCCTCACGCCCACAGCACTTACTTCTGCATCGTTTATGATTGAAGGTCTTATACAAGAAGTATAGTATCGTTAGGATCGTACCGCCAGTTCCAGTTCCTAAAAGTGCCGTGTTTGTATCCATCCTTATGTATCTACTTTATTCTTGTTTTCAAAAAAGGCAAGGTGTCGCTTTGATTTGGCGTGAGCGTATTTGCTAATGTCTTTATACACAACCCCACATTCACACTCAATCTTGTTTGAATGCTTCTGCCGGTAGTTCTTGTTGTACTCTTTCATAAACGCTTTGCGGTGATCCGTGTTATTGTAGAACTGGTAGGTTTCCTTATACACTTCATACTTCGTAGGTTCATCATCATCTTGAACTGGCTTCTCTTCTTTTTTCGGCCCAGTTCTGCAGAGATTAATGTAGCGTGTCATTTGTGTATTTTGCCTCATTTTTTTCCTCCGTAGAAAACAAACAAAATGGCGACGGAAGATGAGCTTTATAATGCGATGAAGGATATGCCCGATTTCGAGTGTATGCCGATCCCTTCAACATGGTTCAAGAAGTACAATATTCCTCTGCGGGAAGCAGTCGCCCCCAAAGAGTTTATTGAAAGTAATTATACTTTGAAGCGATCCGTTGAGATCAAGGACTTGCCCCCGATCATTATTGACGAACCACAGCGCAACGGCGTGTTAGTGGAAGTGCCGAAAGAGGAGGAGATTAAGGTGGAGGTTGTTTCGCGTCCTTTTGACTGGGATAGTAGCAAACCATTCCCCGCTGTGCTTCCGGCCCTGAAAGAGATTGAGGAGAAAGAGATTAGCGCATAGTCATCTTGCGTAGCTCATCAATCCCGAGATCGTAAGAGATCGTGGGAGGGGCATAGCGACGCTCCTGTGTGCCTCTGCGGAACATAGCGCCAGTAGGTTCATTAATGTCGCTGAAATCAATTGCGCGAGTACCCTTGATGCCCTGATTGTAGGGAATGTCGGGCGTAATATCGGGAAACTTGGAAATGCCGTAATCAACCGACCGACGCATGATGGGTGGCATATCGGTGGGAATATTTAACTGCGCGGTGAAGGGCGTAGTGTCCGCAGGACGAGTGTTCTGCTGGTCGCACTTCAAAGGCACAAACTCGCCCTTGTGGGAAGGCACAAGATTGACCGCAGGAATGCCGATGCGCTTGGAGAGATTGAAACACGGCATCTGTTCGCCCTGCGTGAAATCTGCAGGTTCAGGCATATCCGTGTCGTTCTTGGCATACTGAACGGCGATGGGAACATGCTTCGTCCGTCCAATTCTAAACATACCGAGTTCAGCAGATACAACAGACATCTTTTATACTTACAAGTTAGATTAATTAAATCCAAAGATTTTGTTAAGCATATCACTTCCGGTCAGTACCTTCGTGGTATGAACTGGGACTTCCTTTACCACCTCTTTCTCAACAATCTTTTCAACTGGACGCTCAACCTCCTTTATAACACCAGTAGTTTTGATCGTATCCAAAATACTGGTTTTAAACGCCTCAAAGTCATCGCGCGTAGCATAGTTGCGTGGAGGACGAGGCATTCCAGCATTCTTGCGTGGTTTCACTTTGACAGGAATGTACTGAATGATCGGTTTTGGTGCTTCACTCTTCGGGGCAGGTGCTTCGTCTTCGCTACTATCGTCAATAGGAATGCCTAACTTCTGCTTCTCTTTCTTTTCTGCTTTCTTCACCTTGATCGCCTCGCGTTTTACTTTCAGCGCCTCCATACCCTTTCTCAAACCTTCCATCTGCTTCTCGGTGGGTTTGCGACCTGTTAGTCCGTGCACTCGCTTGGGTGGAGCAGGAACTTCAATTGCAATAGAAGGGATAGGTTCGTCCGCCATTTTATATA
>JAPLIO010000082.1 GCA_026389055.1 Candidatus Melainabacteria bacterium
ATCTATAAGATAAAAAACCGCCTCTTTGTTGATTAAACAGAGAGGCGGTTTTTTTTATCAAGTCTAATAATGAATACGATTATTCAAATCGACCACGTTTCGTCGTATCGTAAGAGCCAAACCCACCCGAATTAAATGCCATCAACCGTTTTTGCAATTGCTGAGCAATCACATCTGCATGTTTTTCTAAGGATCTATCTGAAACACCCACTGCGGGGCGGGGCATTTTAACCGAAGCCAAGAAGTTGCGGAAGGTATCATAAATGTTCAATTGTATTTCTGAACAATGAATAATACCCGTGCATTCTAGTTCCACACGGTAATCAGATTTTTCAAAATTATTCACTAATGCCATATGCCCATTATTCTGCAAAGAATTATTGAGAAACTTGTAGAATTGTGTCATTCGTTCTGCATCAGGAGACCCCGAAACGAAGCCTCTATTGGGGAATTCATAAGTGCTAAAGTAGATTCTGACATAAGGAATGGCTTCTTGAGGCAGTGCGAAACTACTAGTACGAGCAATTTTCTTAGGAGTTACTACCTTCTTAGTGGCTGCCTGTACCGTGGTATTGGCAATAAAGCCAGCGAAACCTAAGGCTAAAACACCAACAGACAATGCCTGCACCAGTGCGAACCTAACGCCAAACGGCTTTGTTAGAATAACGGTTACTTGCTTAAAAATAGACTGAATAGGTTGCATAGACACGGTTTTCTCCCGTTAGCTTAACATCATTAAGAGGTGGAAGGTTATCTTCTTATTCTTACTATGGCTTAACAGGCTAAAAACAAACATCCTGCAATTGAAGGAGTTTGAACGCTACTGCTTTAATTTATACCCCTAAAATCAAAGCTTGGATGGCAGGTAAAAGCTCTGCCTCAACCACTTCCACAGGCTTTGCAACTGAAGCCCCAGCCGCTTTTTTATGCCCACCGCCATGGTAAAGCTTTCCCAATAGTTTGGCAACATCAATCGCATCCGTGTTAGACCGAAGACTTAGTTTGGTTGTGCCTTCAGGCGTTTCTTTAATAACAACAGAAACAACCGTATGCTTCGTTTCCCGCAATAAATCTATCAGCCCTTCAACGTGTTCTTCCAAGGCATTAAACTGATTGATTGCTGCTTGAGATACAACCGTCCAAACCAACTTGCCTTCTAGTGCCGTTTGGCTATGCAACATACAATGGGCGTGCAGTAAGGCTTGGCTTCTTGGTTTCTCTTCAAATATTTTTTGATAAATAGCCGTAACATCAATCCCTGTTGCGTGAAGCCTTGATGCCAAGGCAAACACCTTCGGGGTAGTACCGCTATGCCGAAACCCACCCGTATCAGTAATAAGGGTTACATACAAGCAAACCGCTGTATTGTAGGAGATAGGCACGCCCCACTCATCTAAAATGTTGGCAATTACTTCGCCAGTAGCTGCCGCAATGGGTTCAATAATATTCAGTTGCCCAAAGCCTTCATTAGAAACATGATGATCAATATTCACTTGAGCTTTTGCGTTATTAAAATACCGTTTTACTTCCCCTAACCGACCTAATGAACCGCAATCAACTGAAATGCCAAGGTCGTATACAGGTAACAAACTATCTTTTGAAACTTCAATGGCTTTAACCTCATTAATCCCCGGCATAAAAGCGTAAATATCAGGCATTTTACCTGAAATAACACAATCAAATCGTTCAATATGAGGGTAGGTTTCCGTTAGCGAATGCTTCAGTGCTAACATAGAGCCAAGCGTATCACCATCTGGCCCAACATGAGCCGTAACAAAAATGGTTTTAGCTTGTTCTACAAGCGTTTTAAGCTGAGTATAAAGGGGGTTAGAAGACAAAACAGGTACAGGCTCCGACAAATTAAAATTGAAAAATGACTGCAATAAGCTTACCATTGATTGCCTAAAAAAGGAAACAACCACTTACTAAGTTTAGCAACCACTCCGCTTGTAATCATCTTCCACCCGAACAATATCGGTTTCTTCAAACGATTGTCCTAATTGAATTTCAATCAATTCTACAATATCTTGGCTTAAATTAGCTAGCCGATGCTTGGCTTCTTTAGGAATAAAAATATAAGAGCCAACAGGAGCATCCCACGTTTTTTCATCCACCGTAATGGTTGCAACGCCTTTGGTTACAATCCAATGTTCTTCTCGGTGATGATGATACTGTAAGCTCAACCGTTGATTAGGCAATACTTGTAGTTGTTTTAATTTATAATGATCTAAATCACGCAATACTAAATAATTTCCCCAAGGGCGATGTTCACCTGAAACAATAGAGGATTGTTCAATTTGCGTACCCACTAAAGAAGATTGAGAGTTGTTTTGCATAGTGAAAGAAACCTTTCTTTAAAAGATAGAGAGCTGACTGTGAAACTTAGTACTATTAAACCCATAACATACGCTTCTGTAAAGCGATGCACGACGCTACGTAACAATTTCTTGCGTAAAAATGCTATTACCCCGCAAACCAGCCCAATTGCTCATACGCCTTGGGGGTTAATTGCCTGCCCCTAGGCGTGCGTGCTATAAAGCCCGCCTGCAACAAGTAAGGCTCAAACACATCTTCCACCGTGCGTAAATCTTCCCCCATCGCCGCAGCTACGGCTTCCAAGCCCACGGGGCCGCCATTAAAACTATCACGTATCACCTTTAAAAATGTACGGTCGCCAGTGTCCAATCCGTGGGAATCCACCTCCAACAAGTCGAACGCTTCAGTTAGCAAGCTAGCATCAATCGCCACAGGCTTTTCCTGCTTCGGGCAAAGCACTTGGGCAATATCCCGAACACGCCGCAACAAGCGGTTAGCAATCCGAGGCGTACCACGGCTTCGGCTACCCAACAACAACGCCCCTTCATCGGTCAGCGGAATATTCAGTGTGTTGGCAGATTGCCGTAAAATTTCCGCCAATTCTTCAGGACTATAAAACTGTAGCCTGTGAATCATCCCGAATCTATCGCGAAGTGGATTGGATAACGAACCAGCCTTGGTTGTAGCCCCCATCAGCGTAAACCGAGGCAGCGGAACTCTCAAAAGCCGAGCAGTCGCCCCTTTGCCGAGCGTTCTATCGAGCGAAAAATCTTCCATGGCAGGGTACAAAATTTCTTCGGTGATTTTATTAAGCCGATGAATTTCATCAATAAACAGAATGCTATTAGGTTCAAGTGCCATCAATAAGCCCACCACGTCGCGAGGGCGTTCCAACGCAGGGGCGGAAGTGAGGTGGATTGGGGCTTGCATTTCGTTGGCTAAAACCAACGCCAAACTGGTTTTCCCTAAGCCAGGGGGTCCGTAAAACAGGATGTGGTCTAGGGCTTCATCTCTGGCTTTGCTGGCTTGCAAGGCAATTTGTAGCTGTTCCTTCAGGGCAGATTGCCCCACATAATCCGCCAACGTTTTGGGGCGAAGCGATTGTTCCGTGCGTTCGTCTGCCAACGAGGCTTCTTCTTTCAGCAAAACAGACCGTTTGGGTGGTTGAATAAGTTTTTTAGCGGGTGTTTCTTCGGTATTATTTGAAGCCGATGATAAATGTAAAATCATGGTTTGTTACTCTAGTTTTTTTTCGTGTCATTCCGAGCTTGTTTAGGCTGTCATTTCGAGCTTGTCGAGAAATCCCCTTAGACAGACAAGGAGATTCCTCGGCTACGCTCGGAATGACACGATTAGTACATAATTATTAAGTTTACACGAATTGACTAAAAATCACTAGCATTGCAACCGATAGTATCTTATAATAATGAGAATCATTAGCAATAAGCGAAGAAAGTAGTCTTTCAAAATGGCAACTGCTCAGCATTTTTTTACCAACTGGCTTAAGAATCCTCTCAAATTAATGCCCAATACCGCTTTTAATTTAGCTAGCGTGCTACCCAAAGCCGTTTGCGTCATAGAATCTATCCACTCCGAAGAAGCCCAGCTCATGTTGCTTCGGTTTGGCGTAGGCGTGGGCGATAAAATAACGGTATTGGCGAAACTACCCGCAGGAGGCCCTTTGGTTTTGCAATGCGGGCAAGTGGAATTAGCACTGGGGCAACAGTACGCCAGTGAAATTATGGTTCGTATTGTCTAGCGGAAAGCTGGTTACCCCTTATTATGCACACGGAACTTGAACACGATTGCTGCCCCAGCGATGCCGTTTACAATAATTGTTCGCCTACGACGGCATTTTCTGCCCCGCTCAAGGTGGCTTCTGTTGCGTTGGCGGGCAACCCCAATGTGGGAAAATCCGTCTTTTTTAATGGGTTTACAGGGGTTTATGCCGAAGTTTCCAACTTCCCTGGTACGACTGTTAGTATCAGTCAAGGACAGTTCTCAGCCTTTAAAGAGTGGAAATTGTTAGACACACCCGGTGTTTACGGGCTTTCTGGCTTAAGCGAAGAAGAACAAGTGGCAGAAACCGCCCTGTTTTCGGTGGATGTGGTGGTTAATGTTGTCAGTGCTTTAACCCTAGAACGAGATTTGTTTTTAACCCAACAGCTCATTGATTGGGGCTTGCCCCTTGTGTTGGCGGTGAATCAACTAGATGAAGCCGAAGCCAAGGGAGTTCGGGTTAATTTAGCGGTTTTAGCGGACCGCTTGCAAGTGCCTGTTGTGGGTTGCATCGCCACGCAAGGCAAGGGCTTTCAGGCGGTGCAACAACAAATTCCTTACGCCAAAAAGGGCAGAAAAACCCCCGAAATCATGAGCGATTCCGCCCAACTTCGCACGCTGGAAAGCACCGATAAAACGGCTCAATTGCGAATTTACGGACAACGTAGGCTCTATTTAAAACAATGGATTCCTAACCTCCTTTCCACCAACACGGCGGAACAACTGGCATTAGTAACGCCATTACAAGCTTGGTTGAAATCCGTTCGGCAACAGGCAGGGCTGTTATTGTTGAACCCTTGGGTAGGCTCGTTTGCCTTAATTGGGGCGTTGTTACTGCTTTATCAGCTTATTGGTGTTTGGGTTGCGGGCGATTTAGTTGATTTGGTGGAAGGCTTTATGCAAACCCACATTGAACCTGTTATTGCAGGCTGGGTAGGGTTGGCTTTGCCGAAGAATAATCCGCTGCACGCTTATTTATACCCTGTGTTGGCAGGCGAATTTGGCTTGCTGACGATGACCCCTCGGTACATTATTGGGGTATTAGCCCCGTTGGTTTTGGGCTTTAATTTGTATTTAGCTTTACTTGAAGATTGCGGTTATCTACCCCGCCTAGCCACATTGAGCGATAGCGTTTTGCGTCGGATTGGGCTGAATGGGCGAGCGATTATTCCGCTGATTTTAGGGCTGGGTTGCGTTACGATGGCAACCATTTCCACAAGGGTTTTGACTTCTCAACGGGAACGCATTATTGCCAATACGCTGTTGGGTATTACCATTCCGTGTAGTGCCCAGTTGGGTGTGATTATGGGGATGATGGCGTTTGCGGGCGGCTTCAAGGGATGGTTGGTTTATATGGGGTTTTTGACCTCGTTATTTTTGGGCATTGGCACGGTGCTGAACAAGGTGCTACCAGGCTATTCTACAGGCTTGGTGATGGATTTGCCGCCTATTCGGTTGCCCCGCCCTGTGAATGTGCTGAAAAAAACGTGGAATCGATCGTTGAATTTTTTGAAAGAGGCAACACCGCTATTTGTGGTGGGGGCGTTGGTGGTTTCAATCGCTCAATTGACGGGCTTTTTGGGGTGGGTTCAATTAGCGTTGGGCGGTGTAACCAAAGCGGTTTTACATTTGCCTGAACAAGCCGCTGTGGCGTTCGTGATGGGTACAGTTCGTCGGGATTTTGGGTTGGCGGGTTTTTATGCCATGAAAGATAGTTTGACCCCGATTCAGGTGTTGACGAGTTTGTTGGTGATGACGTTGTTTGTGCCGTGTTTGGCTTCGGCTACGGTTATGTGGAAGGAGCGGGGCTGGAAAGAGGGGGCTGGGGTGTTAGCTCTTTCTTGGGTTTTGGCGTTCATGGTTGGGGCTATCGCCTGCCGATTGCTGGAATGGATTCCTGTTTTGTAACAGCTGAAAACTGGTGTTAAAGATTGCTATGCCATTAGCCGATGGTAAATTGAAAGCCTTTTTCCCCTCATTTCAACCCTTTAATTAAGGAGACTTTTATGTTATACTCAAAACAAGCCACAAGCCACAAGCCACAAGCCACAAGCCACAAGCCACAAGCCACAAGCCACAAGCCACAAGCCACAAGCCACGTTTAGCGTTTAAGGGCTTTACCCTATCTGAATTGCTCGTTAGCTTAGCCGTTTTAGGCTTAATTGCAGGGCTAACCGTACCCAGTATTGTTGTAAGTGTAGATAGAGGCAAGAACAGATCTATTCTTAAGGAAGCGTTCCAAATTGTTTCTACTATTACCCAAGAAGGCGTGCTAAATGGTGATTTTGATAATATCACGAGTTGGGATTTTGTAACGAATAACGGTGCGGGTAGTATTAGCAACTATATCAGTAATAAGCTCAATTATTCCAAACAATGCCTAACAAGTGATATTACTTCTGAGGGTTGCAGAAGAGGATGGCCTGGCTATCCTCCCGATAGTAGTTTGAATAAACATAATGCTCGGTGGATTTTACCAAGTGGTGCTAAGGTACAGTTTTACAGGGTTGGTGCGGATGTTATAAATAGTTCTTTTATGCTTTGGACAATCACTTCTAAGGCTTACGCCTATGATATGAAGCAAGGTTCAGACAACCCAGATACTCTGGTTATTGAGTGCCAAGTTACCGCAGACCCTCAAGCGGTAGATGCTTGGGGGTCTAAGTTAAAGCCCGGTATGTGTGGTGCTTTTCAAGCGGCGACATCTTCAGCTGTCGCTGATTTTAATACCGTTTTCAGTTAATGCCTATTAATAAATGGCGGCCTGCAACTGCCAAACGGCTGCTTGGAAAGAGGGTGCGGGCGTTTTAGCCCTTTCATGGGTGTTGGCGTTCACGGTAGGGGCTATCGCCTGCCGATTGCTGGAATGGATGCCGATTTTATAAAGGTTAACTTCTTAGAGCAAGTAATCATTGGCTTAAATAATAAACACCCCCCTTTGAGAACCATCAAAGGAGGGTGTTTATTATTTATAAAAACTGACTTGAAATACTGCTACGAGATTAAAATCTAAGCCATTAAGTTTAATTTTGACCCTGCAGGAATGTTGAAGCCGGGTAAGTTTTTATAGTCTTCAATGCCCTCAAGCCCTGCTTTATTGTTAATTTTAGAAGGCAACGCTGCAAACAAGGCTGGGTTGTACCCATTAGTTGTTGCTCCAGCAGAAACACCAGTCGTTGCTAAAGGGGTTGGTTGCAATCCTAAAGCAGGCTGTGGGGTAGCAGGAAAAGCGTTGAACGGTTTTTGACCCAATTCTTTTGGTGCTTGGCTATTATTAGTAGGCGTAATAAACTTAGGGCTAAAAGCATATTGTGGAAGTAAGGGGTTCATAGATTAATTATCCTCATTAAAGTTATCTTACTAATAGTATAAAACCGAAAAAGTGATTTGTCATGCTTTTTATTTCAAAAAATTTACACTTGATAGTGATTTTAGCTTGTTTAGTCTTTTGTGTTGGTTTAGTATGTTTAAAGCTGAACATAAAAAGATATTTTAAAGTTTAGCTCTAAGGCTTTTTTTGATGTTTATTTTTTAGCCTCTGGAAACCAAAAAGCTCGAAAGGCAGACCCAATGACAGCCGTAAATAGGTTTAGTTTTTGGGGTAGTGTGTAGGGGCTTTCTTGTGGGTTATCTAACGGGTTAGTGTTGGATGTTGTAGGGTTGGATTGGCTGGTCAATGACTGATTACTCTCAGGGGTAACCAGCAAGCGGGTAGGAAAGGTTTGGTTCACCATGCTTTGAACTTGCTTTTCGGTGGGAATTAACCCTCTCTCAAAATCAGAGCTAGCACGGGCTTCTATCTCTCCGTTTATTTGGGAAAGGTAACGGTCGGAAGTGGCAGATACCCCTGTCGCCAGCTTCTGCATCCATGCTTGGTTGTATAGCTGGTAAGCTTCCTGCACTGTAACAAGGTCTTCCCCTACTAACTTGCCAACCGTCCAGTTGATAGGGGCTTCAAACACACCAATCAGTTGCTCGTACCACGGCAATGTTTCTTTAGCTTGTGGCGACAGTAAATGTTTAATCTTTAGCTGTTTAATTGCATCATCTTTAGCTAAATTAACTAAAGCGTAGTTACTACTTTTTAAGTTTAGCCTAGGGTTGGCGTTGTCCTTCTCTCGAGACTCAACTAAAAAAGTTAGAAATCTGTCTGCCCAGTCGGCTTTTTCTTGAATTAGCTGATAAACCTCGGTAGAAAAGCGTTTTTCGGGGTCTTTGGTTTCATTTAGCAGTAACTTACATTGTTTTAGCATGGTTAGTAGTTGAGGAATAACCAAGCCACCTTCTGCTAGATGCTCAAAAATATCGTGTTGCCCACTGCTTGGGGGTTTTAACAGCGGACGATGCCATGCTTGATAGGCTTTCCTAAGAAATAGAAGCCCGTATATATCCGTCGCAATTGCCACGGGCCACTGGTAGTTTTTCAATTTTTCGTAGGTTTCGGGGTCTTCTTTTTTTAGTTGCTCAAGCATCAATTTAAGCGTTAGGGCGGTAATGATAATGCCGCCGCCAATTCCGCCCAGTACTAAGCCTGTTTTCCAGCAGGTTTCAAGCTTTTTTGGGGTAATATGTTCGCAATCTTTTATTTTCCCTAATGTTTCAGTAACTGCTTTATTCGCTTCGGTGAAAATCGCATCATCTTCTTCATTTACTGTTTTTGTTAAGGGGAGCGTAGGTACTGAATTGGTTTCAGATAAGGAATTAGTATTTGTTGTGGGGTGGGTGTGCGGAGTATTGCTAATGCTTTTAAGGTTGCCGTTTAGGTGAAACTCTGCTTTTGTTATTTTGCCTTCTGCCATCAACTTGAAGATTTCATGTGCATTATTACCTGAACGCATGCCACTGGCTCTGCTGGTAGCAGAAGGGGGCTGATAATAGTTGCTAAAAGGCTGTAATCTCATGGGGGATGAGGAAGTCCGTCTGAAGAGAAGGGGGTTAGAAAAGTTCAGGAAGATAGAATGGTTCTACAATAGTATTAAGAATGAAACAGGGTATAATGTGCTACCTGGTTAAATTGTAACTTTATGTAACATCTTTGTTCCAAAAAATAGTGTAGCTATACTTTATGCTAGTGTAAGAAGGAAGTCAACCTTCGAAGAAATGCCTCAGTTAGTATATTGTACCAGCTATTGCTAATTCTGCCTTTTCTTTAGGTTTACTTCTCTCTCTTCA
>JAPLIO010000201.1 GCA_026389055.1 Candidatus Melainabacteria bacterium
CCCCCTAAATTTGTGGGGGGTGTCGGGGGGTGCCCAAACAGGCACCCCCTGACAAACCAACCAGCGAAAGACTGAAACAACAACCGATGAGAGAACATGCCATTTAATCTGTGAATTGGTATTAGAACCGACGAAGCAATAAACTTTTAGAAAGCTATAACGATTGTAAACAAGCCAATAAATCGGCATGTTTTGCCATACCCTGTTGGGCAAAGCGAATAACACCCGCACCATCCACCACATAAACTGTTCGCTGATACCCACCTTCGGCTTTCAACACGCTATAAGCCGCCGCCATAGTTTTTTCAGCATCCACTAAAATAGGGAAGCAATAGCCATATTTTTCAGCAAAACTTTCATGGCTTTTCAAACTGCCCGAATTACTGGCTAACACGGCACAATTCAATGCTTGAAATTGAGAAAAGTCTGTGGTTAAATCACACAATTGTTGCGTACAACCAGGGGTTTTATCTTTAGGGTAAAACACCAATACAAAGGGCTTACCTGCATAATCTTTCAACGAAACCAATTGCCCTTCAGGCACACCGCTGGCAGGCAATGAGAAATTGGGTGCAGGGGTGCCTACGGGTAAGGGTTGCAGGTTAGGGTCTTTTTTAGGGAATGCCATCATAAGAGGTCATATCCTTTCGATTCACTAAACCTCTTGGATAGCTCGATATCTGGGGCATCTTCGTTGTCATTTGCGGTACTCGAATTCTTATGTACTTCTGTGTACACCTTCTGCGTTCCTCATTCCTAGAATCTGCACCCACCTATCGAGCTATCCAAGAGGTCTAACGTAAAAACAAGGGCTAATAACAATAAGATTATACCATACCCTTCCAAGGGTTAATTGTGTTAAGACAATGACATATTAACCTCCTTCAAACAGGGGTAATACTTGCCAAACAAACCTTTGAAGGAGTACAATAATTGTGTTAGTTGATTGCTATGTAGTTAGTATTGTTTAGTTTTTTCTTACCCATGCCAAGTTAATTACCGCCTGCAATTTGGAGTTCACGTATTCAATGGTTACCCAGTTGTTTAAATCCTCTGTTTACCAGCAACCTGCTCTTCCTGCGTTAGATGTTTCTGCTAACATTATCGCTCTGCCTTGCGTAACGGATTCTTTTGGGAACTTCACGCTAAGTGTACCCGTTTTCCCTAACAATAGCGTAACCCCCATCCGTATGCACAAATACAAAGGCAGATTCCGTGAAACCTTCGTGGTTGAAGGGTCTCCGTATGGCGACCAATGGCTAAGCGAAGCCACTGCTTCTGTAGAAACCGAAGCGGTTAAGTTGTTAGCTATTTTTAAAGCACTCAACCCAACAGGATTAGTTTTTTTATTGGGTAGCTTGTTACCTTTATTATTATTATGGTTTGCCGTATAGCCTTTAGTTAAGGCAAAATGCACCCGCTTATTTATTATTTAGGACATTGTTCACTTTGGGTTGTGATTTAATAAAAAAAGACCAACCAATTACGCTCCCTGATTGGCTTTCAAACAAAGTATTACCCGTGATACGAAGCACTTCCCCCGAAGAAGCTTTGTGGATTGCCAATTGTCTTTACCAAGCAGGGGCAACCGTACTGGAATTTACCCTAACCATTCCAGATGTGTGGCAGGTTTATCAGCAATTTACGCAAACCCACCATGAAGCCCAAAGATTAGGGCAACTTTATGTTGGCATGGGTAGCCTAAAAACAATCGCTGATTTAGACTATTGTTTGAATCAGCCAGTGGCATTCACCGCCTCACCAGGGTATATACCGCAATCTTACACGTTAGCAAAACAAGCTAACCACTGCCACATAGGCGGAGCCATTACCCCTTCAGAACTTAACCAAGTGGTGCTAGAAGGTGGTCGCTGCGTTAAGCTATTTCCTATTGTGCCACTGGGTGGCGTTGGTTATTTTAAAACCGTTACCAACCCTTTCCCAGAACTTACCTGCATTCCTTTTGGAGGGATTTGCCCAACCGAAGTAGGTAGTTATTTTAACGCAGGTGCCATAACCGTAGGGTTAGGCAGCCAGCTGATGCCCCCCAAGGGGTGGTTTGAAGATAATCGCCAAGGCGAGTATCTGGCGTTTTTGAAAACTCTCCCCTTTTAGCTTCTGTTAATACCCATCAAACCCGCAAAGCAACATCACTTAACAAGCCATCAATAAAAGCAGAAGCATCAAACGGCGTTAAATCAACCAACTGCTCGCCTGTAGCCACCCACCACGGAAGCAATCCCAATTGGTGTGCCAACTGAAATACCATACCCGCCTTTGCGGAACTATCCAACTTGGTGAGGATAAACCCATCCAGCCCACCCAAGCTTTCCCCAAACAACGTAGCTTGTTGTAACGCATTCTGCCCAACCAAGGCTTCCAACACCAACAACACCCGAACCCGAACCCCCACAGGGGCAAATTTTTCAACCGTACGACGAATTTTCTGCAATTCCGCCATTAAATTGGATTGGTTATGTAACCTGCCCGCCGTATCAATCAACAAAACGGATTCCTTTTCAGCCTCCCAAGCTGAAATAGCCTTTACCACTACCGCTGAAGGATCTGCCTTTAAGCCCAAAGATTCAACGGGTACCCCCACACGCCCCGCCCAAACCGAAAGTTGTTCATCCGCCGCTGCCCGAAACGTATCGCCTGCGGCTATACGAACCGTTTTCCCCTGCTGAACAAAGGCATAAGCCAACTTCGCCAAACTCGTCGTTTTACCCGCCCCATTCACCCCTGCAATTAAGAAAATTTCTCGGGTTGGAACAGTAGTCTCTGCTTCATTTACCGCTACGGGTAATGCAGGAAATAACCCCAGTAAGGTGGCTTTCAAGCAAGCCAAACCTTCTTCAGGCGTTACCCATGCCGTTTTAGAAAGCTTATCTAGTACCAGTTCCGTTAACGTCCAACCAAAATCTGCTTTTAGTAGCACTTCTTCCAATGCTTCAATCAGGCAATCCCGATGAGACTCACTCGTCAAACCATCTGCTACAAACGCCTGTTTCCACCAAGTTGAAAACTGCGTTTTCGCTTTAGCAAGAGCGGTTAAAATAGCAGAAGGCTCTGTAAGCATGGTTGTTAAGAAACCGTCGCACTGGTTTTTTGGGCTTCTAACAGCAATAAAATTTTACCCAACACGCCATTAATAAATTTATAGCTATCTTCTGTGGAAAATTCCTTGGCCAATTCAACCGCTTCATCCACGCTTACATTGGTATCAACAGAATCCACCCCAACAATTTCAGCCAACGCCAATTTTATCAGTAATCTATCCATTTTAACCATCCGCTCATTCCGCCAATCATTGCTGGCTTCTGTTAGCAAGGCATCAAAACGTTCCGTTTGCTGGCAAACTATTTTAACCAACGAAACCGCATAATCCACAACGGCTTCATCCAGCGTATGAGCCAACAATTCAGGAATCTTCAAACTTTCCCAAGTCAATTCAATCGCCTGTAAGCACTTATCTAACTGACCCAATGTTTCTTGAGTCGTTGCCAAAGGCACCGCTTCTTGAGGGGCATTCATCGGCTGATTCAAATTGTGCGGATGTTCAAATTCATAAGTCATCAACTGAGAAGAAACCCCCTGAAACAGAGAAGCCGCCTCTTCTAAATTGCTTTTTGCTTGGCGTACCAAGGCAAAAACAGCCAACCGAAGGCTAGTAGCCGCATTAAAATCTGCAGGCAACGTTTCAGGTAACATCCCCTGCGGGGTTTCTAATTGAAAGAGGAAGAGTAAAGCCAGTTCTCTAGCCGCACGACGAGCCTTCATAGTAAAAAAATATCCTTAATATCATAAAAAAGAAAGAACCGTAATATAAAAAAGGAAAAGTTTACACTTCTCCTTTGGTAATTTTATCCAACAACTGTTGCAACTTCATGCCCCGTTCAAGGGAATGATCCAAAAACAACTGAATTTCAGGGGTATGGCGAAGTTGAACCCGTTGCCCAACGGCTTTACGAATTTTACCCGTATAGCCCAACAAAATGGTCATCAAATCCGCTTGCACGGCTTCTTCGGCTAAAATGCTAATATACACTTTAGCAATACTCATATCCTTACTTAATTCAACATCCGTTACCGAAATGACCTGATCTTCCAGACGATAATCCTTCAAATCAGTCTTAATAATATCCGCTATTTCACGCATCAAGGCTTTACGAACCCTATCGGAGCGTGAAAAACTGGGGGAACTATTGGCAGGAGCCATCATCATCATCATAAATAAAAAATCTCAAGGTTCAAAAGTAAAATAGCAAAAAGGGGAAAAGAAAAGTTCAGCCTATAATTGTGTCCGTTTACGTTCTTCTTGAACGACGCACACTAAAATATCGCCCTCTTCCAGCTCGTTATATTTGGCTAAGGAAACACCACATTCAAAGCCCTGAGCCACTTCCCGAACATCATCTTTAAAGCGTTTCAGTGCCTGCATTTGACCTTCATGCACCACTTTACCTGCCCGTAAAACGGTAATTTTACCGTTACGCACTAGCTTGCCTTCTTGCACCATGCAACCCGCCACAACGGATTGTTTACCCACAGAAAACAATGCCCGAACTTCGGCTTTGCCTGATTCTGATTCGACAATTTCGGCATCCAACTGGCCTAACATCAATTTTTCAATGCGTTCCACCATGTGGTAAATAATATCAAACCGATGAATTACCACGTTTTCTTGTTCCGCAATACGAACCGCATTCACATCTTCCCGAGCGTTAAAGCCAATAATGACCGCCTCAGAAGCAGTCGCCAACATCACATCGGCTTCGGTAATATCGCCTGTAGCAGCATGCAGTACATTCACTTGCACTTCAGTGGTGCCCAATTTATTGATAGATCCTAAAGCCGCTTCCAAAGAACCCTGTGTATCCGCTTTTAGCACAACCCGCAATTCTTTTTTATTTTCATCATCTAAGGAGCGAGTTAAGCCACCCGCATTACGGTTTCTAGCCGAAAGCCGAGCGTCTCTATCTGTAATTTTTGCCGTAGAAAGGGCTTGTTTAAAGGCTTTATCATCTGAATAAACAATAAACGGTTCGCCTGCCCGAGGCACATCATTTAAGCCCAAAATTTCCACTGGTGTACTGGGGCCTGCTTCCTGTAAGCGATTACCCGCTTCATCCAACAACGCCCGAACCCTTCCGCCAACAGACCCCATCAGTAGGTTGTCGCCCACACGTAAGGTGCCATTTTGAACGAGAATAGAAGCGATAGGCCCTTTTTGCTTATGCAAACTGGCTTCAATAATAACGCCTTCACCCACAGCGGTAGGGTCTGCTTTTAGTTCCATCAACTCAGATAAAACCACAATGTTTTCAAGCAAATCATCAATCCCTAAGCGTTGCAAAGCACTCACTTCAACGGTAATGACATCGCCACCCCATTTTTCAGGCGTTACACCATGAGACATCAACGCCGTCAACACACGGTCTGGGTCTGCACCTTCTTTATCAATTTTGTTGACAGCCACAATAATCGGGATACCCGCAGCCTTAGCATGGTTAATGGCTTCAATGGTTTGAGGCATCACGCCATCATCCGCAGCAACCACCAAAATAGCGATATCCGTGGCTTTAGCTCCCCGCATCCGCATGGAAGTAAACGCTTCGTGGCCAGGGGTATCTAAGAAAACAATCCGTTGACCTTCTTTTTCGACGCAGTAAGCACCAATGGTTTGAGTAATACCGCCCGCTTCACCATCGACAATCCGCTGACGTGTTTCCCGAATCGCATCTAACAAGCTGGTTTTACCATGGTCAACGTGTCCCATAATCGAAATAACGGGCGAACGAGTAATAGAAGTAGAGGTGGTTTCTTCGGCTTTATCAAGTCCTGATGAAATTTCTACTAACGACATATCGTCTTTTTTCTTACGGCTGGGTTCAATTTCAAAGCCTCTCGCCACATCGAACATTGCATCGTAATCTAACGTTTGGTTGACGTTTACCATAATGCCCTTCATAAAGAGATGGCGAATAATATCGGTTTCTTTTTGTTGAATGAGGCTGGCTAATTCCCGAACGGTTAAGGTGCCTTCAAATTCAACCGTTTCCATCACGGTAGGAACCACAGGTTCTGGTTTGGCAGGTTTTGGGGTGGAAACAACGGTGGCTTTGCCTTTACCGCCATTAGTCGCCGCATTCGGGGCTGGTGTGCCAAGCAAAGGGGATTGCGTACCCGCTGGACGACGTTGCTGATGAGATGAATTATAAGGGGCATTCCCTGATTTTTGAGGCGGGGTGTAAGTGGTTACCCGTTTTGCCCCACTCGCTTGTGTGGTAGGGGTTGGATTAGCCCTTGTAGCTACCGAAGGCTTGGTAGCAGTGGGTGCAGCCGCCACTACCGTTGGTTTCGTAGGCGAAGCAACCGTTGCGGATGTTGGGTTAGTAGGTGTGGCTGTTTTCGTAGGGGTGGCTGGCTTTTCGGCTAGTTTAGGAGATTCTTTTATAGGGGTTTTAAACTTGGCGATGATTTTTTCAGCAATGGCAGCATCCACTGAACTAGCATGGCTTTTCATCACGAGTTTATACTCAGTTTCTAGCAGTGTCATAATGGTTTTATTGGATTGATTTACCAACTTTGCCAATTCATGCACTCTTAATTTTGCGATGGTTGTTTCTGGCACGAAGTTATTTTCCTTAGCTATTTAGGGTGTTTAAAATTCAACTAATTGAGGGGTGATTCAACGGATGCTGCCTTAGATAGCAGTTGTTCCAGTTGAAACAATAAGGGGGTTGGCAAGGTGGTGATTTTTAAGCGTTGTTTCAAAAATTTTCCTTGTTTGCTCAGTAATTTATGAAGGCAAGCAGAAGTATTACAGCAGTAAAGAGAGCGTCCGAAAATAGCGGAAGAGGGGTTTAAGTGAACCAGCGGTTCAAGGGGTAGTAAGGGTGAAGGGGCAACTTTAACTATTTTTACCAACTGTTCTTTTGAGAAATACCCTCTGCAAGCCACACACTGGCGTTTAAACTTACGAGAAGAAGAAGGGACTGAAACCAAGTTAAATTGCTTCAAAGCACTCATTTCAACCCTTCTTCTAACTCAAAACCTAAACCAAAAACCTGCCTAACCAATAACTAAGCCGAAGGATTTTCATCAGAGGCGTTATTAACAGGCTCGCTTAACAATGCCATCGCAACATCTGAATTTTCATCGGCACCGTTCGGGTTGGCTTGGGCTTGTTCTTGCATCAACCGTTGTTGACGAAATACTTCATCACGTAACGTCATAAATTGGGTATCGCTTTTAATATCCAATTTAAAACCCGTTAATTTAGCCGCTAACCGAACGTTTTGACCTTCTTTACCAATAGCCAAGCTTAATTGGTCATCTGGCACAATAATCAAAGCCTTCCGCATTTCAGGGTTTGGGTGCAACCGAACTTCAAAAATACGAGACGGTGCCAACGCATTGGCAATAAATTCCGCCGTGTTATCAGACCAGCGAATAATATCGATTTTTTCATTCTTCAGTTCCGCAACAATCGCTTGAATACGGCTACCACGGGTACCAATACAAGCACCTTGTGGATCCACTTCAGGATCAGGAGAATGAACGGCTACCTTAGTTCTATGCCCAGCTTCCCGAGCAATCGCCTTGATTTCTACCAAGCCATCTTCAATTTCAGGCACTTCTAGTTCAAACACTTCCCGAACCATGGCAACATCTGCCTGAGAAACAATAATTTGAGGCATCCGAGCAGAATCTTTTAATTCCTGAACGTAAACCCGCAACTTGTTTCCAACCCGATAATCATCGCCCGAAACCTGCTCTTTCGGAGGAAGAATAGCGTCGTTACGACCAATGTTCACAATGACGTTACGCCCTTCACGACGTTGTACCAACCCAGGCACCACGGTGAATTTCTTTTCTTCAAATTCTTGTTGAATTAACAACCGTTCGGCTTCCCGAATCCGTTGCATAATCACTTGCTTGGCTGATTGTGCCGCAATCCGTCCAAATTCAGCAGGGGTTACTTCCAACTGAACTTCGTCGTCCAATTGAACATCCGCCTTAATTTTCCGAGCATCCACCAAAGAGATTTCATACCGAGGGGCTGGCTCTTCAGCCTGTTCTTCGCCTTCAATCCCTTCAACGGCTTCAATGGTAACCGCTTTGGCAAGGGCTTCCACTTCTTCATCCGTCAAATTGCCTACGGGCGAAACTTGAATTTCTTCAACTACGGTTACTTCTTCAACAACCACTTTGTGCTGAAAAATACCAATTTCACCCGTTTTTTCAATTAGCTTGCAACTAAAGCCCGCCATTGCTGAACTAGGCAATTGGGCGTAACGGCGGTAAGCCGCCAACATGGCTTCTTTCAAGGAATCTAAAATAAATTGTTTAGGAATGCCCCGTTCACGTTCTAGTTGTTCGGCATATTCAATGAGAGCGGCACCGACCTTAATCATCATCATCATCATTTGTGGGGAATCTCCTAAATTGGGTTACTATTCGGTTGTTACCAATTGTAAAACTTAATTATTAAGTATAAAACCATACCTGTATTATAGTTTCCTTCAAACCAAGAAGAATTTCAAGTACAATGTTCAACAAAAAAGAACCCACACAAACAGACAAAACTTTTTTTTATGCCTTTATGCTGTTAAGCCTCCCCTCTTCCACCTGTTTTTTACAGAATGTCTCGTTTTAATGGCAATTTCACCCAACCCGCAAGGGGTACAACCAAAAATACTCAATCCTGCTAAAAACGGGCGAAAACTACCGTATTTTCCTGCTGTTACCTCGGTTCCAACACCGAAACAAGGACAAGCTAGTGCTAAGCCTGATATTGCTGAACCTAATAAAGTAGCGTCATCCAAAACTGGTTGGATGCTATTGGGTGGAGTTTTAGTACTAACAAGCCTTTTCGTTGGGTTTTTCAATCGAAATAAGCTCTTGGGTTGGTTTGAAAAAGTAAAAACACCTGCGATAGTGTCATCAAAACCAACAGAAAAGATACATCCCACTCCCCCAAATATCACCCCAACTGCCGAAACTATACATCCTGCATCCCCAAAACTCAATCCGTTTAAACCCAAGAGGAGCTTGAACACGGTTAAAACCCTCTGTGAAACAGTGATGCAAGAAGGTAATGGGTATATGGCTTGTCAAACAATGGCATTTTTTAACTCGTTAAGGCTATTCTCGAAACTGGCAGAAACAGAACCTGGTTTTAGCGGAACTATCGATACAGCCAGAATCAAAAAAATCCTAGGAACACAGTCTAATGAAGCATTAAAAACAAAAGCTTCTCAAGGGATTGATTTATTGATTTTTGACCAATTAAAATGTAAGGAAAATGCCTTTGAACGCCTCCCTTTATTTGAGTTATTAAGACAAGACAGAGACAATGGTGTTTGGTGTATTAGGCTATACGACAATGAATCTGACAATAGTGGGATTCAATGGGACAACGCCTTTGAAAAACAATTCATTGAAAGAACAGGAACATTGTGGGAAGACATTACCACCGATAACTTTCACCAAAAGCTAATGACTACAGGTGATCAATTCTTTATGCCGAATAACCCTTAAAATGGCGGAAAAAAGGTGTAAGCAACGCTCTGAAACAAACCCATTCTGTTTAAAGCCACCTATTGAAACGCTGATGTGTTTTTACTAAAATAACAATAAAGTTAAAATACCCATGATGATGTACCATTTTTAAAAAAGGAGTTTTCCCCCATGATGATGATGACCACTGACGTTCTTGAAAAAACCCAATACGCCTTCCCTGGTTTGTTAAACGGCAAAGTAGGTATTGTATTTGGCGTTGCCCACAAAACTTCAATTGCATGGGCTATTGCCCAACGCCTTTCCGCTGCTGGCATGAAATTAATTTTCACCTACCAAGGCGATAGACTCAAAGAAAACGTGGAAGAATTAGCCAACACCATCGAAGGGTCGCTGATTTTACCTTGCGATGTTACCAAAGATGAAGAAGTTGCCGCCGTTTTCGAAGCCATCGAAAAGCAATACGGGCAGCTAGATACGCTAATTCACAGCGTAGCCTTCGCCAAAAAAGAAGACCTTGCTGGTGCGTTTATCGATACTTCCAGAGACGGGTTCATGTTAGCCCACGAAATTTCCGCCTTTTCCTTAACTACTTTGGCTAAAGCCGCCGCTCCGCTAATGGAAAAATCTGGCGGTGGTAGCATTTTAACCCTCACCTATTTAGGTGGCGAACGCGTTGTGAAAAACTATAACGTGATGGGCGTAGCTAAAGCGGCGTTAGATATGAGCGTTCGGTATTTGGCTTCTGATTTAGGGCCTAAAAATATTCGGGTCAACGCCATCTCCGCTGGCCCTATTAAAACCCTTGCTGCAAGAGGAATTTCAGGCTTTTCCAGCATTTTGAACTACATGGAAGAACATACCCCCATGCAACGTAACGTAACGGCTGATGAAGTAGCGGGTATGGCGTTAGCTCTTGTAGCCCCTGAACTTTCCAGTGGCGTTACCGCTGAAGTTATTCATGTAGATGCGGGCTTCCACGCTGTCGGCTTCTAACCCGTTTAAGTAGCAGAGGGGTTGAGTCAATCCCTCTGCTTACCTTTTAATTAATCATTTGGCTTTTCACACTTCCTCCAATTACTCTCTAATTGAATCTTCCAACTAAAAAAACAAGGTACCTATAGAAACAATGATGACCACCTCTTCGACCTTAGCCCTTGAAACTGAAACCCCAGTAACGCCCATGAAAATAGGGTTCGTCCATTTGGGATGCCCCAAAAACTTGGTGGATACAGAAACCATGCTAGGCGTGCTAGAACGAGATGGGCACCATATTGTAGCCAACGGGCAAGAAGCCGATATGGTATTGGTTAACACTTGTGCTTTTATTGAAGAAGCCCAACAAGAATCCGTTGAAACGTTGGTGGGCTTGGCTTCGCAAGGAAAACGCTTATTGATAGCGGGTTGCTTGGCTCAGAAATTCCAAGGCGAACTGTTGGATTTATTCCCTGAAGCCGATGCCGTTGTGGGTACGCATCAAATTGCCGATGTGGCTTCGGTTATTCGGAAAGTGCAAAAGGGCGAACGAGTTCTCTCCATCCAACAAGACCCCACTTACTTGCTAGACCAAGACGATTTACGCAGGCACGTTACCATGGGTGCCAGCGTGTATGTGAAGATTTCCGAAGGGTGCGATTATCGGTGCAAGTTTTGCATTATTCCTAGTATGCGAGGCAATTTGCGGAGCCGTTCGGTTACCAACATTGTTGAGAACGTGCGTGGTTTGGTTGAAAAAGGTGTCAGCGAAGTGGTACTCATCGGGCAAGATAACACCAGCTACGGCAGGGATATTGACACGAATTTACCCGCTTTGTTAACCGAATTAAACGCCATTGAAGGCTTGAAGTGGATTCGGTTTTTGTATGCTTACCCGAATAATCGGTTGAATTTAGAGCTTTTGCATGCCATTCGAGATTTAGATAAAGTGGTGAAATATTTGGATTGCCCACTGCAACATTCCCACCCTGATGTGTTGAAGCGGATGAACCGCCCCGTGCAAGATATTGGCGAATTAGTCGCGTGGGTTCGGGAAATTGTACCTAATATCAAGTTGCGAACCAGCTTTATTGTCGGCTACCCCGGTGAAACCGAGGAAGAATATCAGCACCTGAAGCAAACCATTGAAACCGTCAAATGGGATAGGTTGGGCGTGTTTGAATATTCCGATGTGGATACCGCAACCAGCACGATTTTGGAAAACAAAGTACCGAAAGCTATTATCACCGCTCGGCGAAAAGAGCTGATGGGGATTCAGCAAAAAATTTCTTATCAACATAATCAAGCCTTAATGGGTAAAATTGTGCCCGTTATTGTCGATGAAATTCGCTCTTCGGGCTTAATGATGGGGCGTAGCCAGTGGGATAGCCCTGAGATTGATAACCAAGTGCTTGTTTCAGCTTCTAGCAAATTGGCTGCTTTACCGGGCGATTTATTAGCCGTTAAGCTGGGAATGGCGACCCCTTACGATATTAAAGGCGAAGTGGTTTCCTACTGGCCTGAGGAAATAGCCTCCACCCAAGCTTTTTTGACGGTGTAAATCACCATGATGACGACCAAGACGCTTTCCCCCCATGCGTTTCAAGAAGAAACCTTTACCGCCAGCATGGAAACGCCTCAAGCCTTGGCCAGCCCTATTATTATTGATGGGGGAAAAGTGGTGCTTCAAAGCCAAGTGGTGCTAGCCCCCATGGCGGGCGTTACGGATATTGTTTTCCGTGGGTTGGTACGAAAAACCGCTCCGCAATCGCTTATTTGCACGGAAATGATTAGTTCCAATAGTTTGGTTTATAGCAAACGATGGGATGCCCATATTCTGAAAAAAACCAGCGAAGACAACCCTATTGCTTATCAGCTAGCCGCCCATCAAGAAGAAATTATTGCGGCAGCGGCGGTTACTATCTGCGAAAAACATCAGCCCAATATGCTGGATATTAACATGGGTTGCCCCGTGAAAAAAATTACAGGGAACTTTGAAGGTTGTGCCTTGATGAGGGATTTGGAGCTAGCTAGCAGGCTCATTAAAGCCGTTTCTTCTAGTGTGGATGTGCCTGTTAGTGTGAAATTTCGGCTGGGGTGGGATGATAATAGTAAGAATTATATTGAATTTGGGCAAATGGCTCAAGAATCTGGGGCGAAGCTGGTAACGCTCCACACCCGCACCCGAAGCCAAGGCTACAAGCCAGGGGTCGATTGGGAAGCGGCGGGCAAGTTGAAGGCGGCTTTACGAATTCCTGTTATTGCCAATGGTGATATTGTTACCCCTGCCGACGCAAAATTTATGGTTGATACTTACCAAGTAGATGGTGTGATGATTGGCAGAGGCACCCAAGGCGAACCGTGGCGAATTGCGTTGATAGACCATTATTTAAAAACAGGGGAATTGTTGCCTGAACCCACGTTGGTTCAGCGGTTGGCGTATGCGTGGCAACATGTGCAAGGTATGGTGGCTTATAAGGGAGAAGCCCAAGGGGTGCGGGAAATGCGGGGACAATTGCCGTGGTATGTGAAGGGGTTTGCTGGTGCACCTGCCTATAGGGCGAAGCTAACGCAGGTGGAAACAGTTGCTGAAGTAGAAGCCTTATTTGTCGAAATTTTAGAGAGCTTGACTTAAGCCTAAAATTGTTACAAAAAAATTGAAATCTCCTACTTGTTTATTCTGTAATCCGTGTAGTAAACTATAACGTATAGTACACAGATGAGTGTAATAACTTATTACGTTAACAAGATTGGATTCCCTGCTTCCACCATGATGAAGACGCTAGCCCTTTACCCAGGCAGTTTTGACCCCGTTACCAAAGGCCATGAAGACCTTATTCGGCGGTGTGCTTCGTTGTTTGAAAACGTGGTAGTTGCCGTAGCACACAACCCCAACAAACAAGTTTCGTTGTTTGAAGTAGAAGAACGGCTCAAATTTTTAACCAAAAGCGTGGAAATCATGGGCTTAAGTAACGTTTCTGTTACACAATTTTCAGGCCTTACCGTCAAGTTCGCTAAGCAAATAGGTGCCTCAGTCATTATTCGCGGTTTACGGGTCATTTCTGATTTTGAGTACGAATGTTCCATGTATCAAGCTAATCGTACATTAGAAGATACCATTGATACGTTGTTCTTAATGCCCTCGTTGGAATACCAGTTTTTATCATCGCGCATGGTGCGTGAAATTGCCTATTTTCAAGGTGATATTACCAGTTTTGTTTCCCCACACGTTCAACAAGCCTTACTTCAAAAGGTGAAAAGTACCGCCTAAGTAGCCTTCACTTCCTCAGCTTACTCATTTTTTTAAACTTTTGCACCCATACTATTAAGAAAGAAAAGGAACCCCATTATGTCTACCGCTCATACTTATGAAAACCCCACCGCTTCAACTTCAAGCAATACGCACAAATTTTTGAAAATGATTGAACGGATGGAAGATTTAGTCATTTCAGGCGTAGCCGTACCCTTTACCCCATGGACGATGGTCAATGCCGACAAATTATTGCCCTTAATTGATAGAATTCGGGTGGTGTTGCCTGAAGAAATTAAGGAAGCTGCTCTGTTTTTGGAAGAGCAAGAAATGATGTTGGAACAAACCCGCTTGCGTTCCATTGAAATGTTGCAAGAAGCCCAAGAAAAAAGCCAGTATTTATTGAGTGAATCTGCCTTAATGCAAGCCGTACAAGGCGAAGCAGAACGCATTCGGGCACAAGTGGTTGCTGAAATTGAAACCATCCAACAGGAAACCTTGGCACACTGCGAACAATTGAAAGCTCAAGCCGAACAAGAGGCAGAATCTATCCAACAAGCGGCTCAAGCTTATGCAACGGATATGTTACAAGGCATGGAAGACCGCTTATCTGAATTGCAAGACCAAGTGCGGTATAACCAACAGCATTTG
This sequence comes from Candidatus Melainabacteria bacterium, assembly GCA_026389055.1. Taxonomy (GTDB): domain Bacteria; phylum Cyanobacteriota; class Vampirovibrionia; order Vampirovibrionales; family JAJTHC01; genus JACEUU01. The sequence goes on from JAPLIO010000201.1 coordinate 14,402, forward strand.
AATGAATTGCGGGCAGCAGCTATTTCTATTCGGGCCACCCAAGCGGCGAGAGGTGCCCACACCGAAGTGAATGCCATGAACGGCAGAGTACCAACTGCTTCAGCGTTGCGTCAGCAACAAGCCATTGTGCCTTCTGCCCCAGCCCCATTGGCTAGAACCAACATGAACCCTGCCGCTACGGCAGCCCCTGTTTCCCCTGAAGCTTCGGTTCAAGCAGCGTTAAGCTTGTTGTACGGGCCAGCTCCTTCGGCTCGGTCTAAACGAGGGGCGGGTAGCAGCTTGAAGGAAAGAAAACAATCGTTAGCGGAACAACCTACCCAAAATGCAACGGTTGAATTGCCTTACTAGCATTACTACTGCAAACCAATTCTCTACCAAAACCGACGGATGCCTTCAAAAGTATTCGTCGGTTTTTTGGTGGATTGTAACTATTTTTTAATGCCTAATTGACAAGTGCGGTTTCTTATTTATACTTGTTAAAGTACTTTACTCTCTGCTCTCTCTAAAAAACACAATAACAAAGGACAATGACCCGATGAAACTTGCCGCTTGGATGCCACAACTAACACCATTATCAACAACCGTTGTATCGCCACAAACAGACAAAAAAAACAACCGTCCCAACCGATTCCACGCAAAACGATACCTTTCAACGAGTTGCCGATACCGTTAACCCGCTAGAAAAACCACAACCGAGAAGTGGTAACTTTATAACAGATACTGGTCGCTTGACGGATCATCAGAAGCTATGCCATGAACTAATCGACCTATCAACTTCAAACATAATTTGTATATCTACTGCACTTGCAAAAAAAGTTCTACACCTTTTGAGTCATGATCAAATTGATTTCCAGAAGCCTCACAGTGCAGCAGTGAAAATACTCTCAGAATTAGACAGACAGATAAGGTTAGGTCACGAATCAGAGAATTCACGTACAGGTTCGTTATTGACCAGTTTTCAGGAAGAAGCCCGACTTGCTTTGCTTGACCGTTTAGGAGAGGAGTACCCACCATTGAAAGAATCTCTTCACCGTGAGTTCCTAAAGGTGCAGGAAAACTTTCAAAATGTTGACGCTCGAACTCAGGCGTTTCAAAATCTTTCTCTAGTTCAGGGGTTTCATCTTGCGTTAAGAAAGCCCATTCAAACCAGGGTGGAAAAATACGATAGTCCATTGGGTTATAGATTGAACTATTTTGAATCAATTCAAGATAGTAACCAACAGAACCAATCGCGTGCTTTAATCCAAGCCAATTTAACTCCGTTGACAAAAGACCTACTTCACTTTGATTACGATACAATTTATCAACGAAAACAATCTGACTTAGATAGAGTTCTGTCCGATTTTGCAAAAGAGAGTATATTAGCACCCATTATCTCTGAAGCACCTCCTAGAGCTTGGGAAATCTAAGACAAATTAACTTAAATGAAGCTAGCCATTATCACGGGACAAAATAGAACTAAACAACTGCAAGGCTTCTAAGGCGAATTTGGTTTTTAATAACTCCCGCCCCAAGGTGGGGTTCATATAAAACGCCTTGCTAATAACCGCCGTGCCTAGCTTTTCCGCTAGCACTGGCGGTAAGCTTACCGCCATCCACACATGCCCCACGGGCTTTTCCACACTACCCCCATCTGGCCCCGCTACCCCCGTAACGCCCAAGCCAATGGTGCGTTCAGGGTGGATACTCTTCAACCGAACCCCCACCGCCATGGCTTCCGCCACGGGCTGGCTAACGGCTCCGTGGGTGGCTAGGGTTTCTTCCGCCACCCCCAGCCAAGCGTGCTTAACTTCATTGCTGTAAGCAACCACATTGCCCGAAACCACCGCCGAACTACCCGCCACGTTGGTAAGCCAGTGTGAAACCAACCCGCCTGTGCAGGATTCCGCTGTTGCCAACTGAAACCCAGCTGTTTTGGCTTGTGCCACCACCCATGTTTCCAAATGAGGCATACCCAACGGTAAGGCAAACTGCTTTAATTGGGCAGGAATGGCGTTTCGCCACTGCGTAAAAAACGCTTTAGCTTGTTGAACGGTTTGCGGTTGTCGGCTCGTTAATTCAATACGAATGCGTTGCTCATTTTCCACATACGGAGCCACCGTGTAAGGGGCTGAAGGGGTCATCAACGCCTGCCCCAAGGCTTCTACCAAATGGCTTTCCCCTACGCCATAAAAATAAACCGATTGCCGTTGAATGCGATGCCCCTCTTCCGCCGTGGTTTTAGGGGCTAGCCCCAAGCGTGCCATCAGCAACGGAAACAGGGCATATACTTCCCTAGGAATACCAGGTAAACAGGCTATCCACTGCCCTGAAGGCAATCGCCAAACCGTTGCTGGGGCGGTGCCTACGGGGTTTACAATCGCTTCCGCCCCTTGCGGAATGAGGGTTTGCTTCCAGTTGTTGGCAGGCATTTTCGCCGAAGCATCATGCCCAAACCGAGCTTGAAACCACTGCTCTAGGTGAACGGCACTGGCTTCATCTTTCACTAAAGGTACGCCAAACGCATCGGCTAAGGTGGCAATGGTTAAATCATCATCCGTAGGCCCTAGCCCACCTGTTATAATTAAACCGTTAGCCTGTTGAAGCCCCACGCAAACGGCAGTGGCAATGGCGGTAGGGAAATCGCCTACCGTGGCGTGGTGCGAAACGGCTAAATCGTAAGCGGGGCAGTGTTTGGCAAGCCAACTAGCGTTAGTGTTCATCACATCGCCCACCAGCACTTCATTACCCACGGCTAAAAAGGCGACTGTATTAGCACCCCCCAAACAAAGCGATTGACCCTGTTCTAAAGCGGTTTTCAAAGTAGCAAGCGGTAGCGTTATCATTTTTAAGACCCTTTGCTAGCACAAAGTTAGTGCGTTAGTGTTTTAATCAACATAGAAGCTGGTTATACCAATTCACAGAGTAACTAATTTAGTTTCATTATAACTAAAAATGACTTTGCCTAAGATGATAATTAGTTGTTCTCGCTTTTCTCTCTTCTTTTTCTCTCTTTTTAAAATAAGGATGTTTAATACCCACTATGATGATGATGCCTCTACAATCTGCTGCTCAAACCGCTTGGTATGCCTCATCCAAAATAGGGGGTAAAGCCGTGGCTAGCCAACCGAGAGAAACCCTCTCCACCGTAACACCGCCCGCTTTGGAAGCACCCCAATCCTTACCTGCGGTTTCGCCACCTGCCCAACTAAATACCGATGTATTTACACCACAACAACAACCCGTGCAAGAAGCCACAACCCCAAGCCCTTATACGACGGAAACCAATGCGTCTCAAACACCCACCGATGTCTTCTCTGTTGCTTCGCCCGAAGTGGCAACGCCCCCTATCACCGCCGCTTATCCTTATCCTGAATACAACGCCCCACCCCCAACCTATGGGGAAGCCGTTCCAACAGAGACAGTCGCTCTCCCCACCTATCCTACTTCTCCTACCACAGAGCCTTCGGGCTATGGCGGTGGCTACCCTTCATACCCTCAACAACAAGCGGGCTTAGTTTGGAAAGTAGCCTTAGGGCTTTTAGGTACGTTGGTAACAGGGGTTACTACCATGGCGATTTTTGAAAACAGAGACCGTTTATTCCAAGCCTTCCCAACCAATGTGGTTTCCCATACCAAAGCATTTTTTCAACAATTGTGGGCGGGCATTGATGGCAAACCCACTGCCACCACCGCTTTACAAGAAGCCTTAACCACCCCTGTTATTCACACAAAAGAGGGGGCGTTTGCGTTATTGCACAATCTTAAAACTTATAGTCATCAAACAGCCTTGTTAGGGCATGAGGAAGAAGCCACGAAGCTTAAAGCCCTCGAAAAACAGGTAGAAGAGTTAATCCGAAAAAATAGCGGCTCTTCTTCTGCACAATACCCCGAATTGGCAGGCATTAAAGAGCAACTTAACGACGTATTAGCCCCTATTACCCATGCCTTAACCCGCTACCCTGAAGAATTAGCCTTGCTAGCCAAAGCAGAAAAATGGGTAGCACTCCCGCACCCCAGCCTACCGAGCGATTCAACGCTACTTGAAGATGTAAAATATTGCTCAGCAGAGCTTAAACTCGCCTTAAAGAGGGCATTTAAAGATAAAGAAAAGGCAGAAGCCGTAGATAAACTTAGCGAAAAACTAAAAAAGGGAGTCGTTTCTATAGAAGCTGCTCGGTTGTATGAGTATACCCGTCGTTTCTTAGAAAATGCAGATGAAAAGAATTTAAAAAATTCAAAGGATTTATTAGCCAGCTTAGAAACCCTGTATCAACCCTTGTTAGAAGATCAACAATTTGAGCAGTTGCATACGGGTTTATTAGCTTCTGAACACGTTGAGAAGCTGAAAGAACACTTTGTGGCTCAAGCCCATGTGTTAGTTGGCGAAGGAGGCAAACAAGGGGTTTTAGCCCATTTAGCCAATGATACCCACTTACCTGCCGATGTGCAACTGGCGATTGGATTATTGAATGAAACCGTTAAAAGGCAAGTATCGTTGGGGGCTACGGCTCAATCTCTCGCTTTTAACGGGATGGTGGATGCGAGGTTTGCAGAGCTGTTAGAGAAACACCCTGAACTAAAAACCAAAGTGGAAAAACAACTTGGCTTAATGGAAAGTTCCTTTACTGGTGAAATTGATAGCACTTACGAGTTAGCATTTAAGTTTTTGGGTCAGTTTACTAAGTATCAATCAGCGACGAAACCTCCTGCTAGAAAGATACTACTAGACAAAAAAGTGTTCAACGATGAGGAAAAAAAGTTGTTTGAAGAATGGGAAGGAAAAGACACTTATCCTACCTTAATCCCTCTAATTCAACCGTTCTTTGATAAATTGTATGCCAGACCCGAGGATCATCAAGCGTGGATGAAAACGTTCCACAAAAAAACACAAGCCGTTGATGCAGGCATTGAACGGTTTAATAGAGCTTACAAAGGTAATAAAAAAATAAGCGATGCAGATCGTGCCAAGTTGAAAAACACCCTAGTAGCCCAGCTGTGGGAAAAGCCTGACGACACCAAACACGCTTATCAAAAAGCCCTAAAACAAGCGGGTTGGTGGGAGAGGAATCGTCCAAGTTGGTCTCCTATTTAAAAATTAACTATCGTACCCGCCAGCAGGAACGACAATCGATAATAGAACAAAACATTTTGGAGAGGTTTTGCATTGCCTGTATGTTTGTGAAACACTAATAAAGTGCTTTCTAACCCTATTTTAAACTGGAATACAACAACATGACCGCTCCTTCAGATAAAATTTTAAAAATGACCCTCCCCAAAGGGCGTATTCAAGAACGAGTTCTTTCCCTATTAGGGGCTGTTGGGCTTGAATTCAAAACGGGCAACCGCTCTTACCGCCCCTCTAGTTCAGATGCTACCGTTGAAGCGAAAATCCTCAAAGCCCAAAACATCCCCGCCCTCATTCACTTAGGCAGACATGATTGTGGCTTTACTGGGGCAGATTGGGTTTACGAGCAACAAGCCGATGTGGTTGAATTGCTCGATTTAAAATACGACCCCGTCCAAATTGTGGCGGCTATTCCTGAAGATTTGCTCAACAGTGAAGCAAACCCCTTCAAAAATAAATCGAAGCAAATTATTATTGCTTCTGAATACAAACGCTGTACGGAAGATTTAATTGCCAAGCACCAACTAAACGCTATTTATGTGCGTAGCTATGGGGCAACGGAAGCCTTCCCCCCTGAAGATGCGGATATTATTGTTGATAATACCGCCACAGGCTCAACTTTGCGGATGAACCGTTTGGCGATTGTGGATGAAATTATGCGGTCTACCACCCGCTTTATTGCCAGCAAAGAAGCCATGGCGAACCCTTGGAAGCGGGAGCGGTTGGATGAACTAGTCATGCTAATGGAAGCTCGGCTTCGGGCGAAGAAACGGGTGCTGTTGGAAATGAATGTTTCTGAAGCGAAGTTTCAAACGGTTATTAACTGCTTGGCTAGCTTAAGCATGAATTCGCCCACGGTTTCCAACCTTTATGGGCAATCAGGCTTTGCGGTGAAAGTGGCGGTAGAAGTGCAAAAAGTGCCCCAACTTATTGTACAATTAGTACAAGCTGGGGCAACCGATATTTTGGAATATCAGCTAGAAAAAATCATTCCTTAACTTGCTTGTTTGAGTAATACCGTCTGTTCTGTTTTACTAGCAGAATACTGTTTTTTAGACTAGGAATTGCTACTTTTTATGATGACCCAATCAACCGAAACTGTTTTAACCGTAAAGCCTCGTAAAGTGGTAGAACAAATGGCGGCTTACAGCCCCCCACTGGAAGGCAGAAGGCAACACACAAGGCTGGATTTTAACGAAAATACCGTTGGATTTGCTCACCTATACCCCGCAGGCTTAGCGGTTGATGCCTACACCACCTACCCTGAATATGAAACGCTGATAGCGAAACTAGCGGCTTATTTAAACGTGCCTGCTAAAATGCTCATGCTGTTCAACGGTAGCGATGAAGCTTTGGCAGTCATTCCCAATACATTTATTGACCCGAAAGTGGATAAAGCCCTCTGTTGCAAGCCAACCTTTGGCATGATTGCCCACAACTTAACCCTCGCCGAAGCCAAAACCATTGAAATTTCTTTAAAGCCAGATTTAACCTTTGATTTAGAGGCGATTTCAACGGCGTTAGCTACGGAAAAGCCTAAACTCGCTATTTTCGCTTCGCCAGATAACCCGACAGGGGCAATTTTATCAGTCGAAGCCCTGCTCGGTTGGTGCAAGGCTTACCCCGAAACGCTCTTTTTGTTGGATGAGGCTTATTCTAATTTCATGCCTGAAGGCTTTACCAGTATTCCCCATGTCATCAATACGCCCAATTTAGTGGTGTCTCAAACGTTTTCCAAAGCTTGGGCAATGGCGGGGTTGCGGTTAGGGTATATTGTGGCTCATCCGCAACTGATTGATTGGATGAAGCGGGTGCGTTCGCCTTATAGCGTCAATATGTCTGCCGTAGAAACCGCTCTCAAATTGCTAGAACACACAACAGAAATTGAACGCAATTGCCAAGCGATTATTGAACGTAAAACAGGCTTTGTGGAAGCTATTCGGGCTAAGGGTTACACCGTTTCTAACGGCGGCGGTAACTTCTTCCTGCTCAACTTCGGGGCAGATGCTGCAACGTTTACCCAGTATTGTGCGGATAGAGGCTTGTTGGTTCGCAATCAATCCCATCAGCATTTATTGCAAGGCTACATTCGGCTTTCTACGGGTAGCGAAGGCGAAAACCATCAGTTTTTAGATATGCTCGATGCGTGGCGAAACGAAACCGCCCTCGTGTTTGATTTGGATGATACGTTGGTGGATACCAGCCAAAGTTTTGATACCGTGGTTGCCTTCTTAGTGCGGAAGTATTCGCAGATACCCTTGGGAACCAAGGAATTAGCTATTCTTCGCAGTGAAGGCGGTTATAACGATGATTGGGATGCCACGGAAGAATTGTTGCGTCGGCGAAATGTAACGGTAGAAAAAGCGGTTATCGCCACAGAAGGGCAACGAGTTTACCTGAACCTTGCCAAAGAGGTTGAAACCCTGTTACTACCGTTAGACCTGTTAGCCAAGCTGAAAAAACGCTATCGGTTATTTTTATTTACAGGTAGAATGCGGGCGGAATACGACCCTATTTGGGCGGAAGAACTCAACCCCTATTTCGACGCCGTTTTCTGTAGCGATGACGTGCCGAACCTCAAGAAAAAGCCCGCCCCAGATTATTTGAACCATATACGCTCTGTATTTCGGTTGCAACATGCGTGGTATGTGGGCAATAGTGTCGATGATATGGCGTGTGCCGTGCAGGCAAAATTTTCGGCGTTGGGCGTTACCAAAACCAACACCGCAGACCAATTACAACAAGCAGGGGCTTCGCTTTGCGTTGCCCTAGCTACCGATTTAGAAAAGGTGCTAACCCCCTAATGATGACCCAATTAAACCGTACCGCTACCATTGAACGCATCACCAAAGAAACGCAAATTAAGCTAACTTTGGCGTTAGACCCTTCACCTAGTTTTGAAAACAAATTAGGCACTAGCTTGCCGTTTTTGAACCATATGCTGAACACTTTAGTTTGCCATGGTGGTTTGGGCATTCATGTTGAAGCCGTGGGCGATATTGATGTGGACCCTCACCACTTGATTGAAGATGTGGGTATTGTGCTAGGGCAGGCGATAGTAAAAGCCTTGGGCGGTAGCTTTGGGGGTATTCAGCGGGCGGGGTGCTTTAGCTTCCCGATGGATGGCACGTTGGCCTCCGTTGCGTTGGATGTGTGTGGTAGGGGTAACTTGGTTTGGCACGTTCCCGCTTTTGAAAGTGCGTTGGTTGGGGCGGTTGACCCTCGGTTATTTAAAGAATTTTTCAAAGGTGTGGTGGATGGCTTAGCCTTGAGTTTACACGTTAATGTGCCTTATCGGGATAATGATCATCACGTGGTGGAAGCCATTTTTAAGGCGTTTGCACGGGCGTTACGCTTGGCACTAACCCCGCTGGAAGATGGGCGAATGGTTAGCACCAAAGGCACGCTAGAAGCCCCAAAGGTGTAAGGAATAACCTATGAAATTAGAATCGCTAAAAATAACAAACTTTAAAGCCTTCCAAAATGTTTGCTTAACAGATTTACCAAACTTTATGGTATTCGTTGGAGCCAACGGTACTGGCAAAACAACTTTATTCGATGTGTTTGGCTTTTTAAAAGATGCATTGAAAGATACTGCTTCTGTGGCAGTTGAACGTCGTGGTGGCTGGGCGGAAGTAGTTAGCAGAGGCCATGAAAAAGAAGCTATTTCATTTGAAATTAAATTTCGACTAATGGTGAATAAAAAAAATCGGCTGATTACTTATTTTTTAGAACTCCAACAAGATAAGCATAAAGTACGGGTTAGTCAAGAATACATCCAGTACAAAAGAGGCTCATACGGTAGCCCCTACAAGTATTTTTCACTCAAAGATGGTGTAGGTGAAGTGGTTAGTAACGAAGCAGATTTTGACAAACCAACAGAAACATTACACCGTGCAACAGAAGAATTAGACAGTAAAGATACTCTTGCTTTAAAAGCCTTTGGGCAAGTGAAACGCTTTA
>JAPLIO010000126.1 GCA_026389055.1 Candidatus Melainabacteria bacterium
GGTATAGGGGGGTGGCTTTTAGGGCGGTCTTTCCGAGGGGCTTGCCCCTGAATTTGTCCAAAAAAATTAAAAAGCGTGTCGGGGGGTGCCCAAACAGGCACCCTCTGACAAACCAACCAGCGAAAGACGTAAACGACAATCGATGAAAGCACGCTATTTAATCTGTGAATGGGTATAAGTGCTTATAATTTAATGTGGGCGGGAAGTTCAAACACTTCATGGATGCGTTGCACGCCCGTGCAACACCCACTAGAAACTTCAATGGTAAACCGAACCGCATTCACCTGCACCAACGGCAAAGAAGCCACCTCCAATTTTACATACCCCAACTGCTTCATGCGTGCCATAGAAGAATAAGATTCCATCCCGATCACACTATTACGAGACCCATTAAACCCTACATCCGTAATAAAGCCACACCGCCCCGCCAGCAAGCGTTCATCCGCCGTTTGCACATGCGTATGCGTTCCCACCATCGCACTAACACCCATTTCGGCGGCAATTAACGCCAACACATTCTTTTCCGCGGTAGATTCCGCATGAATATCCACAAACACCACAGGCGTTTCCGCCAACAATTGCGGAATATAATCCTCCATCGATTCCAACGGAGAATTATAATTCGCCATATAGGATTGCCCCAGAATGTTCAAAATCCCAATTTTAATGCCAAACGCCTCAATAATTCTAGCCCCTTGCCCCGGTACATTACCAGGCAAATTGGCTGGGCGAACCATGCAATGAGCCGAAGCAATATAATCCGCCGTTTCTTTTCTATCAAACGAATGATTGCCACCCGTTACGGCATGAAAGCCCTTATTCAGCAGTTCATGGTAATGCTTTTCAGAAATACCAAAGCCATGCGTGCAGTTTTCCACATTACCAATCACAACGGTTGGCGTATCCTGTTGGTCCACAAATTTATCTAAATAGTGATAAATAGCTTCCCTACCAGGCTTGCCAACCATATCGCCAAAAAACAGAATATCTATAAAGCGTGGCATTAGGCTATGACTGTTGGGGATCATCATGGCAATGAATTCTTTCTAAGAAGCTGTCTGCATAGTCGCCAATCAAGGCACTTTCGGTGTCATTTGCGGTACTCATTCGGTTATTTAGTTAGGCTAAACGCCCGTCATTGCGTTCCTCATTCCTAGAAATTGCACTTCCTTGACAACTATGCAAACAGCTTCTAAGCCATTAGGCTTTTTCACTACCCGCTGTAGCCAAAACTTTTTCTGCTGAAATGGCGGCTAAATCAACAGGAGGCGTTGCGACCGTTAATTTATCTTCGGCTAATTTAGCTCTGACGCCTTTATCAATTTCTGCCATTAAAACGGGGTTGTCTTTCAAATAGTCTCTCGCTTTTTCACGACCTTGCCCTAAGCGAACATCGCCATAGCTGAACCAAGTGCCCGCTTTTTTGACAATACCCATATCCGCAGCCACATCTAAAATACAGCCTTCTACGGAAATACCATGTCCGTATAAAATATCAAATTCAGCAATTCTAAACGGTGGAGCCACCTTGTTTTTAACTACTTTGCATTTAACACGGTTGCCATATTCAACGCCATCTTTTTTCAAGATTTCAATCCGCCGAATATCCAACCGAACCGAAGCATAAAACTTCAAGGCATTACCGCCCGTGGTGGTTTCAGGATTGCCCATATAAACGCCAATTTTTTGACGTAACTGGTTGATAAAAATAACCGTAGTGCGGGTTTTACCCACAATTGCGGTTAGTTTGCGTAACGCTTGGCTCATTAACCGAGCCTGTAAACCCATGTGGGAATCGCCCATTTCGCCTTCAATTTCAGCTTTTGGCACCAAAGCAGCAACCGAATCAATCACCACAATATCCACCGCCCCAGACCGTACCAATTGTTCGGTAATTTCCAAGGCTTGTTCGCCCGTATCTGGCTGAGAAATCAACAATTCATCAATGTTTACGCCTAAGTTTTTGGCATAAACAGGGTCTAGTGCGTGTTCTGCATCAATAAAGGCAGCAATACCTTTGGTTTTTTGAGCTTCAGCTATTAAGTTGAGGGTTAACGTCGTTTTTCCACTGGCTTCAGGCCCGTAAATTTCAATCACCCTACCCCGAGGAAGCCCGCCTACCCCGAGTGCTAAATCTAACGATAAAGCCCCTGTTGGTAGCACATCTAAGCCCGTGTTGGGCTTATCGCTAAACTTCATAATTGCCCCTTTACCAAAATCTTTTTCAATTTTTTCAAGGGTAAAACTTAACGCCTTTTTGCGTTCCTGTAAATCTGCCTCTTGTTGGGCTTCAGTTTGGGAAGAAGAACGGCTCATCATCATCATGGCGGTGGTGCTTTCTTGTTTTGCAGGTAAACTTATATAAGTGAGGTTACGGAAAAAGGTCTATTGGGCGTGCTAATTTTGTTACTGTGGTACTCATGTCGGTTATTTACTAGGTGTAAACGCCCTAATTCCGTTCCTCGTGCCTCATTATCCCATCCCACTAAACCTTTTTCCGTAACCTCTCTCATAGTGTAATAGAAGCACGGCATAGTGGCAACGTTTTCTATTCAGATGACTTTACTCTTGTAACATTCCACCATTGTACGATTTTTCAAGGAACGCACTTATCATGGCTCCTCCCTTATTACCCACTGCCGTTGGGGCTTCCTACTATCAGCAACCGCAACCACTCGTTAGTTTTAACCGAACGGTTACTCAGCCATTACTGCCTACTACCCCTGATAAAAAGAGTCTAACCAAAACGCTAACCAATTATAATGCCTTGCCTCCGTGGCAATGGGCACTAGGGGCTGGGGCTACCTGCGGATTGTTGGCAGGCACTATCGGAGCTTGGCTGGCAGGTAAACAGTATGAAACCACCCCCTCTGATGGTGGGGTGAAAATTTATTATAGCTTGCGTCCCTTTAATCAAACAACGTATGATTTTAGCCAAACCGATGAAACAGAGGCAGAGGCAAAAAAGTTATTTCAATCGCAAACCTATACCCATCGGCGGGTTAAAACGGGTGGGTTAGAGCTAATTTCTGCCGATTTTTGGAGCCAGCAAGATAAGTTTAACCCCTTTCTACGTCTTGATAAATTACCAACAGGGCAGGTGGGCTATCGGTTGGGATTCCCTACAGAAAAAGGGATTGAGGTAGATAGCATGAAACACTTTGCTATTTATGATGATAATGGTGCCTTAAAAGAGTTTTTTCTATCGGATACGCAAGCCCCCTATTTCAAAGTAAAGTGGGAAGGGGAAACTTTTATAGGGTCTGTTATTGGTGCCAAAGAAGGAGCTATAGACCCCACTTATATAAAAACCCTGAAAGGGTCTATTGCCGATGAGTTAGGCGTATTAGAGGCTAGTTGGGAAAATATTCTTACCAAAACCGCTTCGGGAGAGGTAAAAGATTATACCACTATTGCGGAACAATTTTTAAGCGTTTTGAATAAATGCCATGTACCGCTGAAATTGCCAACCAATGAAAGACCGCCGATGCCTTCAGGGGCAACGTTGGTTCAGTTTCCGCATCATCGGGTAGCGGGGTTTGCGATAGGGGCTATTCCTGTTGCGGTAGCCGTTACTTTGCTGGTGGGTTTGGTGCAGTGGTGTATGCCCCCTACTAAAAAAAAGACAACCACACCTCCTCCTACACCTTACGAGCTTAATACACTTAGTAACAAAGCTTGATGCTTCGGGCTAGGGCTTCATGGTTGATTGTCCTGCAATCACTCTGCTTCTAGCACACCCGCAAAAGTTAGGGCGTTCTCACCCGTAGCTCCCTTAATAATCTCTAGGGTAACAACTGGTTAATCGGTTTGCCTGTACGTTGAAAATAAGCTTGACCGAAAACCAGAGGGTTTTCTAATGGGTCTGCTCTCCCTCGCACCAGCCTAGCTCCAACTGCTTGTGGTTTGTAGTCAACAATCCGAAAAAAAAACTAGCAATAATACACATTCCACATTTTAGTTAGTTAGCGTATTTAACCACTTAAATAATGAGACCCGACTGATTGTTGTAGTGCCAAGGCTTGTTCTACAACCGTTTTCGCTACTTTTAGCTGATAATAATAAGTCAGCCCTTCAGGTAAAACCTGTTGCCACTGGGCTTCAGTTGCCTCCTGTAACCAGTATTTCAGCTGAATATTCGCCTGCGTTAAACCTGCCACCGTTCTAACAACCCCTACTTGCTCCCACATCAACTGCTTTAACGCCGTTTGAAGAACCCTTATTGCTTCAGATTGACTACTATCCGCGGTGAGATACCCCGCTTGCTCATCATGCCAATAAGGGGAAGGAGTCTGCGTGTTTGGCAGCAAAGCAAGGGTTTTAAAGGCTTCTAACGCCATCGCTCCACATTCCAACAAAGAGTTACTGGCTAACCTATTTGCCCCATGCAAGCCCGTGCAAGCACATTCGCCAATTGCCCATAGGTTAGCAACCCCTGTTTTTCCATTGGGTTGGGTTTCAATGCCCCCCATGGTATAGTGGGCAGCGGGGGCTACAGGCAGAGGGGCAAGGGTTAAATCAATCCCGAATGCCAAGGCTTTTTGGTAAATAGTCGGGAAACGAGCCTTCAAAAAATCGGCTGGCAGATGGGTCATATCTAACCAAACATGGGTAGCGGGTGGGTTAGATTGATGCAGTTCTTGGTAAATCATCCGAGAAACCACATCCCGAGGGGCTAAATCACCTGCTGGATGATACCGCTTGGCAAACGCTTCGCCTTGTTGATTGCGAAGAATGCCCCCTTCACCTCGTAAAGCTTCCGAAACTAAAAACTTCACCTGCCCCTTAAAATAAAACGCCGTAGGATGAAACTGAATAAATGCCATATCCTTCAAGGTACACCCAGCCTGCTGAGCAATGGCAAACCCTTCGCCCGTGGTATAAGCGGGGTTGGTGGTATGGGTAAACAAGCCTGCTAATCCGCCTGTCGCTAAAATAGTTTGTTGGGCGAAAATAGGTTCAACGGTTTGAGAAACCTCGTTGAAAAAAATGCCCCCTGCAACCGTGTTTGGGGTAGCAGATGGTAGCAACGAGATTAAGTGTAACTCACTGCTAAACTGAAGCGTTGGCAGGGTTTTAGCATAAGCTAGCAAGCCTGCAACCAAGTGCTTACCTGTCGCATCGCCACCAGCGTGAATAACCCTTCGGGTTTGGTGGGCGGCTTCTTGGGTAAAGGCTAATTCACCTGTTGGGGTCGTATCAAAAACAACGCCCCATCGTTGCAAGGTAGCCACTAATGCTGGGGCTTGAGCCAATAAGGTTTCAACAGCTTGGGGGTTCGCAAATCCGCCTGAAGCGGAAAGGGTATCGGCTTGGTGCTGGGGGAAGGAATCGCCACGGGGGTTTTGGGTGGGTAGGCAAACTGCCATACCCCCTTGGGCGTAAGCAGAATTGGTTTCAACGGCGGTTTCCGCCCATGAGGCGGTTTTGGAAATAACCGTTACGGCTTTCCCTGTTTCAGCTAACAGGCAAGCCAACGTTAGCCCAGCCATGCCAGCCCCTATAATCAAAAAGGGGGTGGCGGTTATCGGAGGGGGCGTATCTAACTGGTTTTGCGGTGGAGGGAGGGGCATGGGTCTTCTGAAAAAATAAGCTTCTACTGATATCCATTAAAACATGGTTTAGTTTAGCATTATCAATTTTAAAAGGCTATGCGTTTGAGCAAATCAATAGGTATTAGACCCCTTCAAAGAGTGAATAGCGTGTTGTGTCATTCCGAGCGTAGCCAAGGAATCTCCTTACCGTCTAGGGAGATTTCTCGACAAGCTCGAAATGACAACGACTTTTAATCGTTTAATTTGTATTAGACCCTATTAAACAATCCATGAACAACTCTATTTGTAACGAAAAAGTTACAAATATACTTAGTGTCATTGACACGCTTACTATTAGTGTCTATTATACACATATAGATGTTGTAAAAAAGACACAAAGCCTTTTAAACAATCCAAGCTTTTAAAAAAGGAGATTGCCTCTCATGTTAAATACCCTCAGAATTGCCCCACTCAACATTGCCCCTTACGCCTCTAACAGAATGGGCTTACTACCTTACGCAGATTACGGTAACTTTATGGGTGCTTCCAGCCAAGAAGCAATGCCTTCACAGAAGGTGAAGCCTGCTAATCAGCAATTATTGCCCCCTGTGAATGCAACCAAATTAAAAGCAGATGTGTTTACAAGCAGAGTAGCTTCTACCACCCAGCCCACAGCAACGGCTAAAGGTAGCAGAGTAGATGCCACCACTTACAGTGGGTCGAATCGGTCATCTAATGTGGCTTTAAAGCCAACTGCTTTGCAAGCCAACAAATTGAATTTTATGGCTTAAGGGCTTCGCCCTTTGCCACAAGTTACTTACTACACTACATCCAGACTGATACACGCAGGTAATAACCGTGATCAGTCTTTTTTTTATGGTTTTTGTGTGGAGGTAAATTGCATCCACCTTACAACGATGAAAAGCCTTTA
Organism: Candidatus Melainabacteria bacterium; assembly: GCA_026389055.1. Lineage (GTDB taxonomy): Bacteria > Cyanobacteriota > Vampirovibrionia > Vampirovibrionales > JAJTHC01 > JACEUU01. Next base: position 6,466 of record JAPLIO010000126.1, read on the forward strand.
GGCGACTAGGCTATTTCTTCGCTTCAGCACCCGCTAATTCACTGTCTAACCGAGGCAACAACGGGCCTTGCGGATTGGTCATCAACCCTTCAACCAGCCGATAGCCCGAAATCAACGCATCAAACGATGCCGATGGGTTGGCAATAGCCTCAGCATCTAACCCTAACTGGCTCCAAATACCCACAGAAAGCTTGGGCACCATGGGCGAAAGCCAAACCGCCACCAACCGTAACGATTCCAACAAGCTAACCATCAAGGCGGCCAATAAATCTAACTGTTCGGTTTTATATAGCGTCCATGGCTCCATATCGTTGATGGTGCGGTTGGCTAAATCCACCCTTGCAAACACGAATTCCGCCACTTGCTGGAAGTTAAAGGCTTCATATGCCGTAACCACTTGTTCATGCAAGGGGGTAACGGCTTGTAATTCCTGTAAAATAGCTGAACTAGCTAAAACATCAGCAGAAACAGCGGGAATTGCTCCGCCAAAATACTTTTTCAACATAGAAACAGACCGATTGAGTAAATTACCCAAATTGTTGGCCAAATCCGCATTAACGCTTAATTTAAAGGCTTCTGCGGTAAAGTTACCGTCGTTGCCAAATTGCGTGCAGGTAAGTAGGTAATAACGAATAGGGTCTGCGTTAGCTAGTTCATAATGAGCCGTTAAATCAAACGGAGAAATGACATTGCCTAACGATTTGGAGATTTTCGCTTCGTTGAGGGTAATAAACCCGTGGGCGAAAATTTGCTTGGGCAAGGGTAATTCGGCACTCATCAACATAGCGGGCCAATAAATAGCGTGGAAGCGTAAAATATCTTTGCCGATAATATGAATGGCATTCGGTTCACCTGCTGGGGTTTTCCAAAACTGGTTGAACTGGGCGGTTTCCGTGCCATCATACCCAATACCTGTTAGGTAGTTGGAAAGAGCGTCAATCCAAACGTAAATCACCTGCGTTTCATCATTGGGTACAGGAATACCCCAGCTGACGGATTGTTTGGAGCGAGAAACGCTGATATCTTCCAAGTTTTCCAGCATGTTTAGCACTTCTTGCTTACGGAAATCTGGTTGAATGAAGGTGGGGTTTGCGTTGATGTGGGCAATGATGGCTTCTTTATAGTTTGAAAGCCGAAAGAAGTAATTTTCTTCTTCCACCGCTTCAGGGGCGGTTTGGTGGGTGATGCAAAGCCCGTCTTCGGTTAAATCTCTATCAGTAAGGAAGGCTTCGCAACCTTGGCAATATCTGCCTGTATAGCTTGCCTTGTAAATATCGCCTTTGGCTAGTAGACGGTTCCACAAGACGGCAACCAAGGCGTAGTGGTCTTCATCGGTTGTGCGAATAAAGCGGTCGTATGCCACGCCGCAATGAGCCCATGCTTGTTTGAATGATTGGCTTAACTCATCGACAAACGCTTTAGGAGCCAACCCTTTGCTAAGTGCATTTTTTTCTACTTTGATGCCGTGTTCATCCGTACCCGTGAGGAAAAACGTAGGGTGCCCCATCCGTTTGTAAAACCGAGCCATTGCATCGGTTGCTATTTTTTCATAGGCATGCCCAAGGTGGGGTGGTGCGTTGACGTAATCAATTGCAGTGGTAATGTAGCGTGGCGTGGTGGGTGTATCGGGATGGTGATGAGCATTTGGCACGGTGGAAGGGGCTTTCAAAAAACAACGGTAATAAAGGGTAATGCTATTGTACCACGCTAAAAACCCAAGAGCTATTAACCCATTAAGAATTTATCCCTTAGGTTAGCGTGTTAGCCTGTGGATAGATTGATTGTTTACTGCTTGGTTTAGGGGTGATTGACGAATTGCCCTAGGGTGTAAATCTTGGTTTGGAAGGATACAAAAGTTCGCCCGCCTGAAATGCAGAGACAATCAAACGATATTCTAGCTAGTGGTGATAACCTCAACAAACAACAGGCGATGTGTCAAACACATCGCCTGTTGGGGGTGTTGTTTCAAAAATTTAAGCGTTAGCGTCTTCGGAACTAGCCACAGGCTTGGGGGGCAACCCAAAGAAGATACCACCGACAAAAAACTGCTCTTCCACTTCCTGATTCGTCCACTTTTTATTGGGTGGTTGAATCGGGTTGCTTTGCGGGCTAGGTTTCATCGTATCTTGCGTGCTCCAAGCATAAGGCTGACCAAAGCCACAAAATTCTTCATGGGGGTTATTGGCTACCGTTAACGGTTTTTGATTCAGATAAGCTTCAGAAGCGGTCCCCATTGCCTCAGGGTGTTCTAACACCATTAACCACTGCCGAGTATTGGAAAAGCCTACATCGCAAATGCAAACGCCCAACATTAACACAAAGGTAAACACAAGCGCATCAGGGTTACTAGGTTCACTAAAAAACGGTAAGTAAGAAAAATCAGATAAAATAGCCATCATTGAAATTAGGGTGCTCCCTCTTCTTCTAAGTGGATTCAAGTTATTGTGTTTAGTAACGGGTAATCTATAGTTTTAGGAGTCGACCAATCCCCTCGGTTTCATCAGGATTTACCCAAGTTTTGTTACATTCAGGTTAAAGGGGGTATAACCCTTAAAATAATGTTAAATGTGCTGAATAACCCCCTCTTTCTGCGGTAAAATGTAAGTTCTTACCTGTTTAAACTACCTGCTTTTGAAAGAAGTTTCGTTCGCCATGCCTCCGTTTAATGCCCCCCCACCCGATGGGCTAATTCAGCAATGGCTTAACCAATTGCCTATTGCCACTTCGTTATGGCAACTTTCCCAAGCAACGCTTCCCTCTTTTATCGCTGGCAATACGCCGTGGCTTAAACAAAATTTTCATCTTCACCCATTTGAAGCCTTCTGCGAAAGCCTCCATTTTTCAGCAGAAAAAGACAAACAAGCCTTTCAGCTTTGGTGGCAAACCCCTGCTGAACAACCATTTACAGCCAACGTTTCAATCATTCCTAATAATATGGAAACGGCTGAACTTTCAACCCTTGATGAGGCAAACACTCAGAAGTCTCAGCTATTCAAGCTAACGTTAGCTTGTTTCTCTAGCCAAGCAGAAAACCCAACCGTGTTTGTTTCGGTTAGTTTAGTGCCGCTTTGCGAGGCTGAAACTTTGGGGCAGGCACACCATGAATTTTTATCGGTGCTTTCCCATGAATTTAGAACGCCTTTAACCAGCATTCAAGGCTTTGCAGATACCCTATTGCACTTTGGCAGTAAACTACCTGAAGCCCAACAACAACGATGCCTCACCCTTATTTCAGACCAAACCAAACGCCTGAACCGCATGGTGGAAAACCTGCTTTCGGCTTCCAAATTAGAAGCTCAAAACAATGGGCATCAGCAAGCCAAGCCTGTGGTGTTGCATTTATTACTTCAAAAAGTGCTACAAACCATTGCAGGCAAGGGGCATCCGCCGCACCAAGTAACCCTTCGGCTACCGCAAAATATGCCACCACTTTGGGGAAATCCTGACACATTGGAGCAAATATTGCTCAATTTAGTAGATAACGCCTTTAAATATTCACCCGCCAACAGTACGGTTGCCATTGCTGCGGATGTTACCACCCATCAAGCGGAAAGCCAAGTAAGCTTAACCATTCAAGACGAAGGAATCGGGTTAACGCCCCAACAACAAGACCAGTTGTTCACCAAGTTTTACAGGGCCAGTAACCCCTTAACGCAAGCCGTGGAAGGTACGGGCTTGGGGTTGTATATTACGAAAGTATTGGTACAACAATTGGGTGGAAGTATTAAAGTAGCCCATAGCACCCCCAACGAAGGCACTTGTTTTGAAGTTATTTTACCCTTAGCAACAACCCAACGCATTCAACAAAAAATGCCGTTATTGCTTCAAGGTGCAGGCGAGGCACCAACCCATGATTAAACGAAAAAAGCAACTACCACAATGCCTACCCCAAGCAGGCACCACGTTAGCCGTTAAGGGCAATGCATCCACGCAAGGCGGTGCTTATGCGTGCGTTAGCCAGTGGAAAAAACCTGATAGCCTAAAGCTACAACAGTTGTTGATTATTACCGAAATACCATCGCCTAGCTTACAACGGCTGTTGCAAAATTTAGCCCACGATGAGCATGTAAGCACCGCCATTTTTGAACCCACTTGTTCTGCTTCGGGGTGTGATGTTTCCTTGTTGGATAAGGAATTTCAACGGTACGCCCCTGACGTGGTATTGGTGGATTTAGACGGTTGCCCACAAACCCTAAACACCCCCGAAGCCCTAGGGGCGTTATGCCAACGGGTTCGGCAATTGGGGATGTTAGCCAATGGCTACAGAGCCGTTTTACTGGTATTAGATTGCCCCGAAGATGGGCCCAGTAACGAAAAACAAAGGCTACAAGCCCTAAGTGGCGGGGCAGATGACCTTTTAACGGGGCATCTTTCGATGGATGAGCTTTCTACTCGGTTAGGGGCACATCTCCGCAGGCATTTGGATAACCAATATCACGCCATTTCGTGTTTACCCAATAGTTCCGCTCTGCATCGGCAAGTAGGCAGAACCATTGGCATTCATAAGCAGTTAGCTTCGCCCATGACGTTATTAAGCGTTCATTTGGAAGGGTTTGCTACCTATAAAGCTCATTATGGTGAAGCTTTGGCTGGAAAACTGCTAGAACAATGTTCGTTGCTATTTGCCCAAATTGTACCTCCGCAAGACCGTGTTTTTCATCATCAAGAAGCGACCTTCATGGTGCTAACCGCAACCCAACGGGCAGAACGGTTAGCTCAAGTTTTAGCAACAAGGCTACCCGCTGTGCTGAAAAAAGCCTACACCGCCCAAGATTGGGAACTCGGCTTTCATCCTGATGGGGTGATGGGGTCTGGGGCGTTTATGCCTGTTTCAACGCCAACAGGGGTGTTTAGAAAAATACCCTTATTGCGTGTGGGGCTCGGGATTTTACCACTGAATAGTCAAAAAATTGAAAGTTTAGTTGCCACGGTAGGTAGCCTTTCAGCAGAAGCTAATGTACTTCAGCAGGCTACCCAATTGGCGTTGCATGCCAGTTTGCAGGCGAAGCAATCTGCCGTGGTATTGACAGAGAAACAACGGCTCACTTCCCAAGACCATGAAGCAACAATGGCTCAAAAAGCCGTCGGTAAACCAGTAAAGCCCTTGGTTGTGGTATTTGAACCCGATGCGGCATTGGCGTTTTTATTGCAAACCACGCTAAGTTTTCAGGGGTATGATGTGGCTTGTGTTGCCAGTGTGGAAGAGGCGGTTTCCATTAGTAACCAAACGGCTGTTGCCTTGTGGTTGTTAGATTTTTCTGGGGAAACGCCGACGCCGTGGCAACATAAATTGGCAAGGTTGCGGTGGGCTAAGGCTTGCCCTGTGCTGATGACGAGTCATTTTATTACGGCAGAAGAGGCTCTGAAGGCGGGGGCAGATTCGTTTATTGCAAAACCCTTTAATTTGGCACCGCTATTAGCGGAAACTGCCTATTGGTTGAGGGAATCTTTCTGTTAATTGGTATTATACAACCGTTTGAAGCAGTTGATAATCCTGCCAAGTGGTCAGCTTTAAATTCCAAGGCGAAGTAGGCTTAATAACCACACTACCCAATTTCGCCAATTCCACCAACTGCGCATCATCTGTCGCTTCAAACTGAGGGCTAACCGCCCAGTGTGCCTGCAATAGCACCGAAAACACAAACAACTGAGGCGTTTGCACCTGCCAAAGCAAGGTACGGTCTACGGTATGGGTCATTATGGGAAGAAACGCCAAGGGAGGCTGATTACCCAAAACATCCTGAGTAGCGGGAAGTAAGGGCTGGCAAGCCTTTACAGTATCTTGAATTTTGGTGCCCGCACAAATGCCCACCGTGCCATGTGGCATCAGCTGCTGAAGCTGTAAAAGGGCTTCCTGCAACCAAAACGGGTCTAAATTAGGGCGGGCAGCATCATGCACAGCCACAAAAGTAGCGTTAGAATCTGCCAATTGAACGGCTTCCAATCCAGCCAAAACCGAAGCCCGACGGGTGTTTCCACCCAACGTCAAAAGCAAACGTTTATCAGGGGGAACCAGCGGATTTTTAGGGGTATTCAATAATTGAGCCACTGTGGCTTGGTTTTCTTCAGAAGTTAAAACCACAATGCCCGCCACACAAGGGATTGCACCTAAGCGATAAATAACTTCCTGCAAAACCAGCCTACCCGTAGGCAACGGCAATAACAATTTGTTGGGAACCGTTCGGAAATCTGCCTCAGTTTGAGGGGGGATAGATTGGGTGAAACGACTGCCACAACCCGATGCAGGCACAATAACCCATAACGAAGGCAGTGGAGCAGAAGAAGGTAAGGGCATAATAAAAAACTTTCTAAGCAATGAGGGAGTTTTACCATTATCTTATAAAGTTAAAAACTTTTAGTGAGTTTCTTCAATAAGCCACTTGATTGTTGTCCCGAAATTCATGTTTATGCAGAATAAATGGCTGGAAATCAAAGCGATATAATTTTTTGAATTGTTTCAACTGCCGTAACGCTTTTATTTAATAGGGTTTACAGGGTTTTTATGGTGGTTTTATAAACCCCTAGATTTGATTGTTGGGCTTGATTTCATGTTTATTTGACGCTGACCTTTTATTCTGCATCAGCATGAATAGCGGGACAACAATCAAAGTTGAAGCGGTGGCTACTTCAACTTATAAAAACATCAAATCAGTAATTTGTAACAAAAACGTTACAAGTAGTTGTAACAAACTAGTGTATTTTAACACCTAATTCAAGCACAAGAACCAAGCCATACTACCTTCATACCAGTTTACATCAGAACAAACCCCCAACAGCCAGCAAGTTTTTTGAAATTTAATGCCCATCGTTCTTTAACATTTCAGCCCCCTCCACAAATCCGCAGTAGAAAGGTGCCATTCCCATGCCCCTAGAAGAAACAAAAAACCCCAAAACGCTACAACTAAACCAACTAACCGAAGCAGACCAAGCCCAATTCGCCCAAAGCATAGAAACGCAATTCAACAGCTGGAAACAACAACGGCAAGCCCAAGAAAGCCTATGGAAACGGTGCTGGAAAGCCTACCTAGCCAACAACGCCCAAGAAGAGGAAAGCAGCATCCTAAAAAAAACCTACTACAACCCCAACGAAGACAACCAAACCGCTGGCATGAACCGCCCCCTCATCTACCAATCCATAGAAGCCCTACACGCCAACCTAATGAGCAACCTATTCCCACCCAGCGGGAACTTCTTCACCATTGTAGGCGAAACTGAGACTGACCATCAACAAGCCAAACCCCTAGAAGATATTATGAAAGCCAAGCTTCAAACCGCCAGTTTTCAAGAAGCCTTCAGCCTCTATTTAAAGCAACTTCTCATTTGCGGTACCAGTGTGCTTTCCGTGCCATGGAAAAAAGAAACCCAACTACAAGAAACGTGGGTACCCATCAAAAAACTAGGCATGACCATAGGCTACGAACCCACCCTAACCGAACAAGTGGTATACGACGCACCCGAATTTCAAGTGCTAGACCTATTTAACACCTACCTAGACCCCCAAGCCAAAAACCCCAATCAAGCCACGCTCATACATCAACTAGAAAAAACCCTAGAAGAGCTAGAAGCCCAAGGTTGGTACAACAACCTTGAAGTAGTAGAAGAAC
>JAPLIO010000068.1 GCA_026389055.1 Candidatus Melainabacteria bacterium
CTTTAAAGGATTCTTTGGTGGTTTAGTACGAGGAAAACACCCGTTCCCATCCCGAACACGGCCGTAAAGACTTTGTACAGCGACAATACTTAGCTCGAGAGGGCTTGGGAAGATAGCTTTCTGCCAAGGTTTATATTTTGAAACTCCCCCAACTGTCCGCAAGGCTAGTTGGGGGAGTTTTTGTTTTGGGGATGGGGGGAGGCGGATAATGATCAAAATGCTTATCTTGTAGACCGATGAGGCGTTAGAGTTACCTCCTTTCTTGACTTGATGACGTATCTTTGAGATTGTTAAGTGGTATGATTTTTATTTGTATCCACCCACTTTTTTTAGAATGTTTTTTAGTTTAGAAGGGACACTTCTTTAGATGATGGCACTAATACCCCTACAACTTGAAAGTCTTGTAACTCAAGCTCTGCTTGAAGATTTAGCTCAAGGAGATCCCACCAGCGAAGCCTTGGTCTTACTCATGCCCAACCCCGAAACGGTTGTTACGTTGGCGGTTCGTAGTCGTCAGCTTTGTGTGGTTTCGGGGTTAGAAGTGGCTGAAGCATTGTGCCAAAAGGTAGATACTGCCTTGGTTTTCACCCTGCACGTTCAAAACGGTACGGTGGTAGATGCTAAACAAACCATAGCAACCATCAGTGGAACGTTACCTTCTATTTTGCGGGTGGAACGCACGTTGCTCAATTTCCTTCAGCATTTATGCGGGATTGCCACCACCACTTGGGGCTTTGTTCAGCGGGTTGAACATACGGGTTGCCGAATTACGCATACCCGTAAAACCACGCCATTGTTGCGTTTGGTTGAACAACAGGCGGTGTTGGATGGCGGGGGGCATGTGCATCGGTATAATTTGGGTGCGGCTGCTATGTTGAAAGATAATATTTTGCAGGCTAGCGGGTGTAGCATGGCGGAATTGGCGAAAGCTGTGCGTCGGCGGTTACCGCATACGGCGAAGTTGGAAATTGAGGCGGATACCGTAGACCAAGTTTCTGAAGCGATTGAAGCGGGTGCGGATGTGATTTTGCTGGATAATATGACGATTGACGAAATTCAGCAGGCGATTGCGTTGATTGCAGGACGAGCGATTGTGGAGGTTTCTGGTGGGATTACGTTGGCCAATGTTCGGGCTTATGCTCAGCTGGGCGTGGATGTGATTTCCACCAGCCAAATCACCCTCGGTGCTACCCCTATTGATATTGGGTTAGATGTGGTTTAGGGTTTTTAGGAAAAGTTTTATTGGTTTAATACCAATTGACAATTTAAATAGCGTAAGCGTTCAAACCAACCAGTAGGAACGACCATCGCATTTGCTCTGCAGCTGCCGATGCGTTCCGTCCACCGAAGGGGCAAAAAGAGCATCCCGCCGTCAATGCCCTTCTGGTGGCATAGGCGGGTGGCTTTTTGGGGGGATTTTAGGGGGGGTACCCCCTGAATTTGTGGGGGGTGTCGGGGGGTGCCCAAACAGGCACCTCCTGACAAACCAGCCAGCTAAAGACGTAAACGACAATCGATGAAAGCACGCTATTTAATCTGTGAATTGGTTTAACATGCATTCAAAGACTGAATGTCGTTTTGGTCTTTAGCTGGTTGGTTTGAATTTTTACGCTATTCAATCTGTTAATCGGTATTATATAATGGTGTTATTATGGTTGCCATTTTCGTTCTGCAATTGCCGTAAGGAATCCAACGCCTTCGGGTTGCATAAGTTCACGTGCAAAGGGGTTAAGGTTACATAATTACACCGAATCGCCTCAACATCCACATCTTCACTGCTACCGTGGGCAACCAATTCCCCTGCCAACCAGTAGTAAGTTACCCCTCGAGGGTCTTGCCGTTGCTCGTAGGAATCTATGTACATACGCTTACCCAGTTCACATACCTTCACGCCACAAAAATCTGCCAATGGCACGGCAGGGGTGTTGATGTTTAAAACCGTATCAGGCGGAACAGGTAAGGCTAAAAGCTTTTCTAAATTTTCGGCAATAAACGTGGCAGATGGATGAAAATTAGCCCCCGCCACATGCCCATTCAGTAACGAAACAGCTATTGAAGGCTTCCCAAATAACGAACCTTCCAGTGCAGCGGAAACCGTGCCTGAATAAACCACGTCTCTGCCCAAGTTGGGCCCGTGGTTGATACCCGAAATAACCACATCAATAGGGGCGGTAAGTAGCTTGCTTAGGGCTAGTTTAACGCAATCACTGGGGGTGCCTGAAACGGCGTAGGAGGCTTTAACAGGATGTTCTAACGGGAATTCATCAATCCGTAAGGGGGTGTTTAGGGTTAGGGCATGCCCCATCGCACTTTGTTCCCTAGCAGGGGCTACCACATACACATCATGCAGGGGGGCAAGGTGTTTAATGAGTGTTTGAATGCCTTTGGCTTGAATGCCATCGTCGTTAGAAATAAGAATACTAATCATAGAAATGGGTTCCTTTAAACTGAACGTTTGATTCTTTCAGTATACCGTTAAAATTAGTAACTTCTTGGTTTTTTCCTCTTCAAGGGGGAGAACATTGCGTGGGCTATTTTCCAATCACTTTAAAATATGGTAGAGTAGAATCATCGCCTTACAATTGTTTTTAAAATGATTATTCCTGATTTTAACTCGTAATTAGAAAGCCCCATGCCTTATGATGATGCCTTTTACTAAAGATGACCACGCGGATTTACCTGAAGATTTACGCCCCACCAAACGCCCAGCTTATTCGCCTTCGGGGCAACCCGTGCAACCTTCCTTGTTTGGGAAGTTGTTATTAGGCTTGGTTGCTTTAAGCGTGGTGGTTGGCTTTATAGCCCCCCTGTTGCAACCTAATCATGGTAAAACAGAAGGGACTGTAGATGCGACCGCTTTAAAAAACGATGTGGATAAATTAAAAGCCTTAAAAGGGGCGATGAAAGCCGTAAAAGAAGACCATTTAGCGTTAATTCGGCTAGATGGGGCGATTGATTCTTCCGCCAGCGAAGGGGGTATTTTTGCCGAAGAGGCAGGAGCCCAACAAGTGCGTAAAGCCTTAGATGCCGCCGCCAAAGACGATAAAGTAAAAGGCGTTTTACTGATTGTTAATTCCCCTGGGGGTACGGTGGGTATGTCTCAAGAATTAAACTATGCCGTTAAACGGTTAAAGAAAACCAAGCCCGTTGTGGTTAGTGTAACGGATATGTGTGCTTCGGGTGGGTATTATACTGCGGTAGCGGCAGATAAAATTGTCGTTAATGAAGGCTCTTTGATTGGCTCAATTGGGGTGATTATTCACGCAACTAACATGAAACGCCTGTTAAGCGATAAATTGGGCATTGATGACATGACCATTAAAAGTGGGAAATTCAAAGATATTTTAAGCCAAAGTCGCCCTATGCGTGAAGATGAACGGGTGCTATTGCAAAAATTGGTTGATGAATCTTATCAAGCGTTTTTAAGAACCGTTTTAGAAGGCAGGCTAGATAAAGTGGCTCCTGCTGAAAAAGCGGCGTTAGAAGCCCGCTTGCGAGCCTTTGCGGATGGACGGGTAACTAATGGGTCTGATGCGGTGAAGATTGGTATTGCTGATGAAGTGGGCGATTGGCATGATGCTAAGGAAACGCTCAACAAGCTAGCCTTGACGTTTTTTAACCTAAAAAGCGATACCAAACTGGAACTAGAACCATTTTCCACTAGCTCCGATAGTTTCCTCAGTTTATTAGGGCTTTCTTCTCAAGGTAATAGCCCTTCAGGCATGCTACAAACAGGTATTCTAGGTAAATTGGGTGAACTACTTTCGCAAAAGCCTTCGGCGGAATCTGCTGTGGCTTTGCAGGCAGTGTTAGCCCAACAAGCCAACACCATGCCCAGTGCTTCTTTTGTGCAGAACCACACCAATCAACCGCTTTGGTTCTACCAATAGAAAGTAGGCACTTGTTATGATGATGATGAATTCTTCTATTGAACCCCAACAGCGGCAGGTGAAGCAATCGTTTTGGGAGGCTTGGTTTTCAGGTATTGAACAAACGTTGCTAAGCCCTCACGCTTTTTTTGAATCGGTCGTTGCCAATCATCAACAAGCTGATGATTGGGATACGCCCTTTGTTCGGCAGGGTTTGTTGTGTGTGTTGCTGGTTTCCTTTGTGGTTACTTTGCAGCCCTTGGTAACAGGGCATATGGATTTTAACGCCTTTGATGCCGTTTTACTCGCCATCGGAGCAGTCTTTGTGTGGGGCTTTCAAGCTCTATTAATTAGCATGTTCGGTTATGTGTTTCGGGGGCATGCTAAAGCTAATTCTTTATTAGCGTTATTTGGCTATGCGGGGTTACCTTCGCTATTTTACTTGCCTATCACCATTTTAAAAGTGCAGTTAGCCCCCTTTGGGTTTGGGTTTGTTTACCCCCTGTTAGCCTTGGGCTTATGGTTGTGGAGCACGTTTTTGTTTCTAAAAGCTTTAGCCGTTAGCTATGAATTGAATGCAGAACGCTTAATTGCACTAGGCTTTCTGCCTTTAATTGGGTTGATTTTATTATTATTAGGCTTTGGTAACTTTTTTGAAGTTCTTGGCAAGGTCTTCTTCTCATAATGATGATGATGACCAACCGTAAAGAAGGGTCTCCGTTTAGCCAGTTGCATAATGCTGAACAACTTTCTATGCCAGATGCTATTAACGTAACGCCAGAAAACCCCTTACTGGAACTATTCAAGTTTGTGGCGGGTTTTTCTGGCATTGTGTTGGTGTTGTATGCCATTTGTATGTATGGTGTGGCGGCGTTGGTGCCTTTCATTCCGCCCAAAGATGAAGGTATTTTCAGCCCGATTGCCCTTGAATTTTTAAAAGGCAAGAAGACTAATCCTGATTTAGAAAAAGCATTACAACCTGATTTTGAGACCTTGCTACGCTCTGTGCCAGAAGTTTATCGGAAAGAATTACCGTTAAAGCTTCATGTCATGGATGAAGATCAGCTCAATGCCTTTGCCATTCCGGGGGGTCATATTGTTACCTACACAGGGTTACTTAATACCTTTACGGGCAGAGACGAACGGTTGTTTGTGTTAGCCCATGAAGTAGGGCATTTTGCCAAACGCCACCATTTAAAAAAGTTGGGGCAGGGGCTTTCAGTTTATTTATTGCTAATGCCTATTAACATTTTTACGCCTGAAGTGGGTAAGGCGTTTGGGCGTTTTGTGGAATTAGATATGGTGAAGCATTCTCAAGCTCAAGAGCTAGAGGCGGATTTATTTGCCTTGGAAACAATGCAAACCATGCACTTGGATTTAATGGCTCCTGTGCGGGTGTTTAAGCAGTTTAGAATTGCCAACCCCGATGAAGATAACCATAAGTGGGAGGCTTCTCACCCTACTTCTATTGAACGGATTGAACAGGTTCGGGCGTATTTAGTGGCTCATCCCACGGTGGGCGAAACGAAACAGTAACCTAGTAATACCGATTAAAAGTTAGCATAGCGTCATGTTGAGCGAATGCGAAACATCTCCTGTGTTTGCCTAAGGGGATTCTTTATGTTCACTCAGGATGACAAAACACGCTGTTCAATCTGTGAATCGGTATAACACCATGTTCGATGTATAATAAGGGCACTATTTTACCCTGTATCTTTCAAAAAAGGTGAAACTACACCACCATGCCAAACCCTTCATTACCCCATGTTTACAGCGTTTTAGCTGATATTACCACCCCGCTTCGCTTGTTTGAAGTGCTTTCTGCTAATCAACCCCAAGCCATTCTGCTTGAAAGCACGGATGGCGATTCTCGGTTGGCTAGGTACTCCATCTTAGGCTGGAAACCCTCGTTACGAGTGGCTTTTAAGGATGGTGTTGTTTCTGTTTTTAAAAACGATGGAACGCATTATGAAAGCCCGTGCAATAACCCCTTGGATTATTTGCAAACCAAACAGGCTCATTTTTTGGCGTCTCATGGCTTAACAGAAGCCGATTTGAAGGCGTTTCCGCATTTTACAGGGGGCTGGTTGGGTTATTTGGGCTATAATGCCACGCAATATTTTGAAACTAGCGTAGCCCATCAAGCTGAAGATGTGCTTCAGGTGCCAGATGCGGCGTTTGGATTTTATGATGTGGTGCTGGAATTTGACCATTTAAAACGGACTTTGAACTTAATTAGTTTTAGGGAAGAACCTGAAACAAAGGCGATTTGGAGCCATGTTTTACACGCTATTGGCGAAGCTTCTACGGGGTTTAGCCCGTTACCAGCCAGTTTGCCTGTTCCTGAAGAAACGGATGCCTTGTTTTCTAACTATAGTGGGCCTTTTACGAAAGCCTCGTTTTTGGAAACGGTTGGGCGGTGTAAAGAATTGATTGTTGCGGGGGAAGTGTTTCAAATTGTGTTGGCACAACGGTTTTCAAAACGCTTTGAAGGCAACCATCCGCTGGATGTTTACAGAACGTTAATTGCCACAAACCCTTCGCCTTATTCCTATGTGCTGAAATTCCCTGATTTCTATTATTTAGGGTCTTCGCCCGAAACGTTTGTGCAGTGCCAAAACGGAGAAGTAGTGCTTCGGGCGTTGGCGGGTACCCGCCCCAGAGGGGCTAGCGAAGCGGAAGATACCGCTTTGGCGAATGATTTACGGAAAGATGAGAAAGAATTGGCGGAACACCGTATGTTGGTGGATTTAGCCCGAAATGATTTAGGGAAGGTGTGTGAAGTGGGCAGCGTAAAAGTGGGCGAACTGGCTCAAATTCACTATTATACGCATGTAATGCACTTGGCTACGGAAGTGAGTGGCACGCTAAAACCCGAATATTCAGCTTATGATGTGGTGCGGTCTGTGTTGCCGAGAGGCACGGTTTCGGGGGCACCTAAAATTAGAGCGATGCAACATTTATCAACGCTGGAACCTGAACGCAGAGGCATTTATGCGGGTGCTTTGGGCTTTTTTGATTTAGCGGGCAATACCAATACTTGCATTGCTATTCGGTCTGCTTTGATTAAGGGGGGGCATGTTCATATTCAAGCAGGGGCGGGTATTGTGTATGATTCCCAGCCCATTGCGGAATATGAAGAAACTCGTAACAAGGCAAAAAGCGTGGTGAAAGCGGTTTATTGGGCTGAAGCGGCTGCCAAACAGCTTAATTTGTAAGAACAGCGTTGCTTTTCGATAGGATGAAAAATAGAATGCCCTATTTTCAAACAACTGATTTTACACTCTATCAAGGCGATTGTTTAGAGGTGTTAAAAAATCTACCCGAAAACAGTGTGGATATGATTTTTGCCGACCCACCTTACCATCTTTCCAACGGAGGGTTTACCTGCCACGCTGGGCAAGTGGTTTCAGTCAACAAAGGCAAGTGGGATGAAAGTAAAGGCATAGAAGCAGATTTTGCTTTCCACCTAGCATGGATAACCGCCTGCAAACGAGTGCTAAAGCCTGCTGGCACCCTCTGGATTAGTGGCACTTATCATTCAGCCTTTGCGTGCGGATTTGCTTTGCAAAAGGCAGAGTATAAAATTCTCAACGATATTATTTGGTTTAAACCCAATGCTTCCCCTAATTTGAGTTGCCGATATTTTACGGCTAGCCATGAAACGTTAATTTGGGCGTTAAATGAACCTACCGCAAAGCATACGTTCAATTATGAGAATATGAAAAATGGCGATTGGGAAGACGATTTTCTCAAAAAGCCTGAAAAGCAGATGCGGTCTGTTTGGGCGATTGGGGCGTTAAAAAGTTATGAGAAAAAATTTGGCAAGCATCCCACCCAAAAGCCTTTAGAATTACTCAAACGCATCATTTTAGCCTCTAGTAATAAGGGCGATTTAATTCTTGACCCATTTACGGGCAGTTCTACCACTGGTATAATGGCTAAAAAGCTGGGTAGGCGTTTTATCGGCATCGATATTGAGGCAAACTATTTAGAACTTTCCCAAAAGCGGTACGAAGATTTACCCTTAATTGTTTGATTGGTTAAAATAATGTCTGTCTTATTGCAAACGAAAACAACCTTATTAACTACAACGCCAGTGGTAAAGTGGGCGGGCGGTAAACGTCAATTGCTTTCTGAAATTATGCAGAATTTACCCAAGCACTTTAATCGGTATTTTGAACCCTTTATTGGTGGTGGAGCATTGTTTTTTGCATTACAACCCGAACAAGGCTATATTTCAGACATCAACGAAGAATTGGTTAATCTGTACAAGGTTATTCAGTCGGATGTACACGCTTTAATCAATGAACTAGCACTGCACGAAAATACGGAAGACTATTTTTTCAGTATTCGCAATATCGATAGAACCCCTGAATACGAGCAGTGGACAGCCGTTCAAAAAGCGAGCCGATTTATTTTTCTGAACCGTACTTGTTTTAATGGGCTTTACAGGGTTAATAGTAGGGGTGAATTTAATGTGCCTTATGGACGGTATAAAAATCCGCAGTTGGTGAATGCTGAAAATTTAGTGAATTGTGCTGAATTGTTGAAGCAAACGGTTATAGCTCATGCTGATTTTACGGCGATTGAAGCGATTGCTAAAAAAGGGGATTTCGTTTATTTTGATCCGCCTTATATGCCATTGACGGCGACTGCAAGTTTTACAAGCTATACGAAAGAGGGCTTTGACAGTGCTATGCAAGTTAAGCTGAAAGCCTTGTGTGATGCGTTAGATAAGAAGGGTGTACATTTTCTTCTTTCTAATTCAGACGTACCTTTCATGCGGGAACTTTATAGTGATTATACGGTGAAAACCGTTTTTGCTTCAAGGGCAATTAACGCTAGCGGTAGCGGTCGTGGAAAAATTACAGAAGTATTAGTTAGGAATTATTAGATGGAACGACAGATTGCATTAGAAAAATTACAGTTACTGATAGGCCAAGATTTATGGGAGCTTGCAAAACAGTATCCAGATCTAACGTTAATGAATAAAGAAGGTAAGCAGCAAAAAGGTTGGGCTGGTCATGTTATTGAGCGGTATCTGCAACTGCCTTTAAATTCAGCACAATCGCCTAATTTTGGCTCGTGGGAATTAAAAGTTATCCCCTTAAAATTTAATCGAAAAGGAAAACTCATCGTCAAGGAAACCATGGCTATTACCATGATTGATGCGGTGAATGTTCTACAAACACCCTTTGAGGAATCTCATTTATTATCTAAACTACGAAAACAAATTGTTGTGGCTAGAATTGATTCGGGGTTTGGTAATCCTTCAATCATTCATACGGTTACCGCTTTCGATTTGGACGAAGAACTTTATCAAACGGTGAAGGCAGATTATGAGTTAGTTCAAGCCTGTTTGAGAGATTCTACAAGAGGCTTCCACACTTTAACAGGGAGGATGGGATTTCACATTCAACCTAGAACCAAAGGGCAAAAGAATACGACAACAAGAGCTTTTTACGCAAGAAAAGGGTTTTTACAGACGTTTGTGCTACCCCAACTAGAGATTTTTCATCTGCCTGAAATTGAAAGACTACTTCCGCCTGAGCTAGTAGCCCTATCTAATAACGAAAAAAAGCAAGAGAAATCAATCGAACTAGATCCTCCTTCGACCCAAGAGTAAATAGGTAAAATCAGTTTTTTGAAGAACCCACATCGACCTTGTATAAATTGCACCATCAGCTTGATAAAGCCGTGTGTGAAGCAGTCTACGGTTGGGCGTATAGCCCTACTGAAAATTACAACGTTAAACTATTTGAACTTAATCAACAAATGGACTAGGAACCCACCCTTATGATGACTGTACTACTAATTGATAATTATGATTCTTTTACGTTTAACCTGTACCAATTGTTGCAGGGCGAAACGCCAACCAAAGTGGTTGTCGTTCGTAACGACGCTGATACGGTTGAAGGGCTTTTAGCTACCTATAACCCCACGCATATTGTGCTTTCCCCCGGGCCAGGGCACCCAGATGAACCGAAAGATTTTGGCGTTTGTGCTGAGCTGATTCGGCAATTGCCCCGCCATAAAATCCCCATGTTGGGCGTGTGTTTGGGGCATCAAGGGATGGCGAGCCTTTTTGGTGGGAAGGTGGTTTCTGCCCCTGCTATTGTGCATGGCAAAACCAGTTTAATTGAGGCTTTGCCGTTGGAAGATGGGGCTATTTCTCCGCTATTTGCGGGGCTTTCGGTGCCGTTTGAAGCGATGCGGTATCATTCGTTGGTGGTGGAAGAACGTAGTTTTCCGCATGAAGTATTGCAAATAACCGCCAAAGATAAAACGCATGGCTTGATTATGGGCTTACAACATCGCACCTTGCCCTTGTATGGTGTGCAGTTTCACCCTGAAAGCATCGGCACGCCTGAAGGGCATCAGCTACTGCATAACTTTTTAACGCTTTAAATTAAACAATAAGGATAGTTGGTTTTAATAA
>JAPLIO010000020.1 GCA_026389055.1 Candidatus Melainabacteria bacterium
CCCCTTCGGTGGACGGAACGCATCGGCAGCTGCAGAGCAAATGCGATGGTCGTTCCTACTGGTGGGTTTGCATGCTTACGCTATTTAAATTGTCAATTGGTATGAGTACAGTTGTACTATAAACCCTGTACCTTAGTACGGAGTCAATGCTTATTACAAATTAGTTACAATAGAGGGGGTATCACTTATTTAAACTATGAATGGGTATAACCTTGATTGTTGTCCCAATAATCATGTCAGTACAGAATAAAAGGTTAGGGACAAATAAACATGAATATGAGCCAAAAAATCTATTTTTGCAACGGATGTTAAAGGCTTAACTGCTTTATTGGCAATGCTTTCAACCTATTTTAATTTTTTTTGTAAGCCCTGCTTTGAAAACTGTCCTTTTATTCTGTACTAACATGATTTTCGGGACAAAAATAGCGTAAGAGTTCAAACCAACCAGCTAAAGCTAGGAACAACAATCGATGAAAGAACACGCTATTCAATCTGCAAATGGTATCGCTTGGTTTCAGGGTGGGTTTTTGGTACACTTTGGGATGTAATCCGCCCTCAACAAGAGGGGTTTCTCTCACTCTCAAAAGGATTTTATCCCCATGGCTACTACCGAAACGCTCTCTTCCCACTCCGCCAAACGACCACCCAGCCTAGACTTTAACCCCATCACCTTTATTGAACAAAAAAAGCAAGGTGTTGCCCACACCGCAGTAGCTATTCATGATTTTGTGCAGGGCGTTATGGCTGGCACCGTGGCAGATTATCAACTTTCGGCTTGGCTTATGGCGGTTTGCCTAAAAGGGCTAACCGAAGACGAAACCTTCTATCTAACTGAAGCTTTTGTGCAAAGCGGAGAAATCCTCAATTTAGAAGGGATTGAAGGTACCTTTGTAGATAAGCATAGCACGGGGGGCGTGGGCGATAAAACTACGCTAGTGGTTGTTCCTCTGTTGGCTTCAATGGGCTTGAAAATAGCCAAACTTTCAGGTAGAGGGCTAGGCTTTACAGGCGGTACCATTGATAAATTAGAAGCTATACCAGGGTTTAAAGTGGCTCAATCTACCCAAGCCATGAGAGAGCAACTGCAACAAGTAGGGGCAGTACTTTCAAGCCAAACAGGCGATTTAGCCCCTGCAGATGCCCCCTTCTACGCCTTAAGAGACGTAACGGCAACGATGGATAATTTATCGTTGATTGCGGCTTCTGTGGTTTCTAAAAAAATTGCCTCGGGGGCGGATGTTATTATTATTGATATTAAAGTGGGGCGTGGGGCATTTATGAAAACGCTGACGGAAGCCAAAGCCTTGGCTAGCTTGTGCAGAACCATTGGGGCAAAGTTTGGTAAACGCTTAGAAACCATCATCTCATCGATGGATCAACCATTGGGAACGGCTATTGGGCATAGCGTTGAAATTTTGGAAGTGGTTGAAACGCTCAAAGGTAAAGGCAGTACGGATTTAGAGCATTTATCTTTGGCATTATCTTGCGTAGCGTGCGTTTCTGCAGGCTTATTCCCCACCGCTGAAACGGCGTGGGTGGCGTTAAAAGAAAAACTCAACAATGGCGAAGCCTTTCTTCAATTTGAAGCCATTGTACGGGCTCAAGGGGGGGATGTTGAAGCCCTAGACCCCGAAACCAATGCCCTACCACAACCCGCTAGAATGGCAACGATTATGGCACCCACTTCAGGCTATATTCACCAAATTGATTCGTTGAAAGTTGCCAAAGCCGTAAAACTACTTGGCGGCGGTAGGGCTCAAAAAACGGATGTATTGGACTTAAGCGTTGGGGTGCAACTGCAACACAAAGTAGGAGATTTTGTGGAAGAAGGCGAAGTACTAGCCAAGGTGTTTACGGGTAAACACCACTTTAACGAGGCAATTGAAACCCTTAAAAGTGCGTTTCAATATGCCACGTTCCCGTTGGATGAGCAACCGCCCTTGATACTGGAATCTTCGCTTCCCTTATTTCTCCATCTTAACAATTAGGCTCGTAATACCCCGTGAAACAACCCGCTTATATCTCTCCGTCTTCCCCCAACCAAGCATTAGCCGATAAGTATCCGCCGCATGGCTTGGTAAAATCTACCGTGGCTTTCCCTAAAACGCTTAGCCCGCAGGAGGCCCCCGTGCAAGAAGTGTTTTCTTCCATTCAAGGCGAAGGGCTTTATGCAGGTTGCAGGCAAGTATTTGTACGATTTGCCCATTGCCATTTGCACTGTGCTTATTGTGATACGCCCATGACCACGCCTTCTGGGCAGTGTGCTGTTGAATGGCAAGCAGGTAGCCATCAGTGGGCATCGGTAGAAAATCCGTTAAAGCAAGAAGCACTCGTTGATATTATTGGTCAATTACTAACCACGCAAGGTAAGCATCATAGTGTTAGTTTTACAGGGGGCGAACCCTTACTTTACGCTCAATTTTTAACGGGTGTATTGCCTCAAATTCAAGCTTTAGGGGTAAAAACCTACTTGGAAACCAGTGGGACGCAACCCCAGCTATTAGAAGCGTTGTTGCCTTTTTTAGATGTGGTTGCCATGGATGTTAAACTACCTTCTGCTACGAAGCAAGCCCCTCGGTGGGATGAGCATCGGGCATTTTATGCCTTATTGCAAGTAAACCCTATCTTTACAGGGGAAGTGTTTATTAAATGCGTGTTTAACCACGCTACAACGCTGGATGAATTAAGCCAGTTAAAAACGATTGTAACGAACCCTGATACGGTTATTTATTTACAGCCTGAAACGCCATTGGTTAAAGAGGCAAGCACCTTAACCATTCAGGCTCATCACTTATTACAGTTACAAGCTGGGGTTGCTGGTTGGTTTAATGATGTGCGAGTACTGCCCCAAACCCATAAATTTCTGCAAGTTTCGTAAAGCGGATTCAAGTAAGAAGTGTTCCATAAGGGGGGAGCGGTTACGCAACAGCATGTAGCACTGCACTACTTATAACTTACTATGATGGTCTGTAGGGATTAGCATGTACCCCATAGGTTTGTAACACTTCATTCCTACCACAATAATAAGCAGTGGTTAAATTGGGAAATACTTCAATAAGCCCCTTCCAATACCGAGGGGCAGTATCCGTAGTAGCATAAATTTGCTGATATTTTAAATCAATCACTTCTCTTAGCATATTTAAGGTTCTATTTTCTAAATCATAGGCACTTACCCTATCTAGCTGCCACGAATGCGAATAATTACTACGATAGTTATTAATAGATTGCTTCACGACTGGATCTGAAAAAATAGAGGCGTCTGCTATAGCCATTACTTCTTTTGCAAAATTTTGTAATGCCTGTTTTTGATCTTGCTCATTCTTTAATAAGGTTTTTTCTACTGGTTTAGCTAACAGCTCATAAATTTGTAGTTGTGCAGCGGTCAGTTTACCTAATTGTCTTAAATTGGTATCACCAGTATTCTTTACCAATTCTCCAAAATACTGAATGAGTTGGGGTAATTGCTTTGCTAGCCATGCTTTTTCTGCCACTGAAGCCCCATCTGTATTTGAGTTTGCTATACGAATGCACATATCCACGGCTTTTGCTGCATTGATTCGTTCAATAAATGAAGGTAAATGGCTGGTAGCTCCAATACTTCCGTTTTGCGTAGGAACAATATGTCTCTTATATTTAAAGGGGTTCTTCAAACCCAAAGCGTGCATAGTGAATTGGTTGTATTCAATGCCTATGTTTTTGAGATTGGTTTCATCCAACCCTAATTTTTGCAATCTTTCGTAAGCAGTATTTAACACCTCTTGCAAGCTCTCTTCCGTCCAAGGAGATTCTGCTAAAATAAGGGGATACAATTTGCAAAGTTCTTGATTGTACAAAGCATCGGTTCTTTCTTTCTTGTTACTCATGTTCTCTATGACGGTTTGATAATGCTGTTGTAAAAACGGTAGAACCTCTTTTACATAGGTTTTTTCAACAGGGGTGGCTAATGCACTGCCAGAAAAGCCTTTTACTTTTTGCATAATTTCATCCACTTGTTTTTGCTGAAACCTATGTTCCAATGAAGGTAACTCATCATGGGTAATAGAGCATGTAAAATTAGACCCTTCTGGATTATAGGTATTAGTAAGCGGATACTCTCGAATAGTCTGTAAAGTAATATTTTCATCAAATGAAGTGGGTGATATGTTTTGTAAACTTTCTTGAAGCTTTGCTACTATTAGTTCAACTTGTTTAGGGTCTGTTAATATTTTAGTTTCAACATTATATTGTAATGCTAATTCTAAACCACGCTACGGCTTGGAACTTCGCTAAATCTTCTGAAGAAAGGAACGAATAAACCTCGCTATTATCAAGCTGAAGACATTGAGTCAGTTGAGCCCTTAAGTGTCTGAGATTTTCCTTCCTTTGCACTCCTCTTTTAAGATCTTCTGGGTCAAAGTAGCTTTGTTCTTGTGGGTTTAAAAATTTGGGGATTATTTTAGCAGGCTTTTTGGTCATTTTTGTAGGCTTATTCGCAAAATCTAATTTGGTTAGCAATTGCTTTTGAACATCGATTAGTTCTTCAGGGGTTTGTGGCAATGGATCAAGTTTCCCCCCAGTTTTAGCGATAGTCTCAATGGCTAAATCTAAATCTGCAAGGTTACGGAAAGCCTTTGGTAAGGGTCTGAAAACCATCGCTTTTGTTAATGATGAGTTTATGCTTGGAGGAGGAACAGTGATATTTTCTCCCTGATTAGGGTCTGTCAGCGTAAGCGGATTTGATGAAGATGAATGCGGTAATTGTATAGGGCTAGGCTTTTTCCCCAGTTCTGCTTCCAGCTGTGCGATGGTTACTTCATGAGCTTTTACCGCTTGAAGGGCTTGTGTTAGTTCATTCTGCAAAGTTGTATTATCAGGTTTTTGGGCTAGCTCTGTTTGTAACCTTACAATAGTGGCTTGTAAAGTTTGTATTTCTTCAGTAACTTGTTCTTTCGTGGCTTCTTGACCTAACTTTAAAGTGGTGGTAATGGTTTCAGGTATTTTTTCAACCACCGTTTTTTCCGCTTTTTTACCCAATTCAAACCAGTTATAGTGCCTTGCGGTTAAAACAGCCCCTACCCCTAACCCCAAAGAAGCCAAGGCAATCAACCCCACCCAAACGAAAGAGGCATTTTTTTCTTCATGTTTTTTAGGGGCAGGCTGAAGCGGGTTAGCCAGTTTAGGGGTTGCTTTTTTTGAAGATTGATACCAATTGACAGATTAAATAGCGTGTTGAATGTAGGGGAAATAGGCAAACGATTTCACCCAAGCCGTATTAGCTTCTACCCAACGCAAAGCCGTCACTAAATGAGATTCCACCGCCTCCAACGTCTCAAAATAAGCATT
>JAPLIO010000072.1 GCA_026389055.1 Candidatus Melainabacteria bacterium
CAATAATGCGGAAACGTTGATAGCATTGGGCTAGAACTTCATGGGGGGTGGTATTTGACCACCCCCCAAACCCCCCGCAAAATCAAGGGGGCTCCACGCCCCCTTAATAAACCCCTCTCAAGGGTTGACTTGTTGGCTTGCACGTTGAAAATAGGCTTGGGCGGAAGCTAGAGGCTCCCTAATTGCCCTGCTTCGCTACGCTCGCACCAGCCTATTCCCAACTGCATATGGTTTGAAACTAGTAATATCAGTTTAAACTCAACAATAATGAACCTTCCGTACTGGTTGGGAAGCCTATTTTAAAATTACTGGCAAGAGGTTTGCTTACTGCCTACCACACAATTACGCCCTGCTTTTTTAGCCTGATAAAGCCGAGCATCTGCCTGTTCCAGCAGTAATTTAATTTTTTCCTGCAGTAAATCATTCGTTAAAAATGTCCCTTCAACGGGTTCAACAGCAGGCAATGTGGTGGTTATACCCGCACTCATCGTTACATGCAATGGTTGTTCATCTTCACTGCGAATTTCCAATTTTTCTGCCACCAATTGCCTAATTCTATCCACCAATTCAAACGCATCAGGTTCACTGGTTTCAGGTAACAAGAAGACAAATTCTTCCCCGCCAAACCGACAAACCACATCACTACGACGCACTTGTGTTTGTAGTAAATTAGCCAATGCCCGAAGCACTTTATCGCCTGTTAGATGCCCATAGGTATCATTAAAATGTTTGAAGTAATCGACATCAATAATTACCACGGAAAGGGGTCTATCGGTTCGCATAGAGCGGTCTAATTCTTGTTCAAAGCGTTGATAAAAGGCTCGGCGGTTCAATAAGCCTGTTAATTCATCACACGAAGCAAGGGTGAGTGTTTTTTCAAATAAGGCGGCTCTGCTTAAGGCTTGGCTCAATAAATCAGCACTTTGTTCCAAGAAGTGAAGCGTTCGTTCAGACCATTCCCGAGAATGAGCCGTTTCTTGGTCAGATTCATACCGAACCAACAAAAATACGCCTTGAATAGACCGGTCTTGTTCCATCGTCCGACGTTCCAAATAAATAGGCACCAACAAGCCTTGTTCCACCTGTTTTTCTGGTGCTAAAACACTGGCACAATAATGGTACACTTGCTGGGCAGTCAACGGCATCACGCAAGTGGTTCTAAACGAAAGCGAAGCTTCATAGCGTAGCATTAACGAGG
Organism: Candidatus Melainabacteria bacterium; assembly: GCA_026389055.1. Taxonomy (GTDB): domain Bacteria; phylum Cyanobacteriota; class Vampirovibrionia; order Vampirovibrionales; family JAJTHC01; genus JACEUU01. The sequence continues at coordinate 1,199 of JAPLIO010000072.1, forward strand.
CAAATGCTTCCGAACACGGGTGTTTTTCGCCAATAAGGGTTTCAATGCCTTGCAGTTTTTCGGCTTCCCACCCTTGCGTTTCGGTATTTTTTGCCAAGTAGAACACGGATTCTACATCTAAATACTGCTGAAAAACCTTCCCAATGTTTTCAATGGCTTCATGGGCGGCTAATGCCCCAACTAAGAAGCGACTCACTTCCTCTAACGCTGCTTGTAGCTGGTTCAACTGATGAATGTTGCGTAACTGCAATACTTGGGGAACCAGCGGGCTTAGGTATCTGCAAACCAGTTCTAATTCCCAATTTAAATTATCAACATCTAATGGATTTGTCTCTTTTTCAGTTACTACAGGAATAGCTAAACAACCAAACCAATCGCTGCCTAAGGTTAATTGCTTCTGTAGCAAGTGCTTGGGGCTACCTAATAAATCTTTTAAAATGGTATCGGTCAATAGTTCTAGGGGGTGAATGCGTAAGGGCTTACCCACTTGGGCTTGGGCTACCAACAGGGGTTCTTCAGCCGTGCCTGTATACAAAACTAACGCACAACGGGTAATGTTCAACACTGCCAGCACGGAATCCAACAACAACTCAACCGTGGCTTCAAAATTGTTGGGCAAACTAACGCTAAATTGCCGTGCTACTTCTACTTCCTTCACCATACCCATAGCTACAGGTACAGAGGTACCCAAAGCACGGCTATCCATCATGGATTCTGGCGAATTTGATGACCCATCAGTGGGTTCTATAGAAGCATTGAAATTGGCAGGCATATCGCTAATAGTTGCATCATTCATAGTAAATGAAGGCAAGGGTGTTTGCTGGGTAGGGAACTGTGGGATAGAAGACTTCTTTTTCATCGTAACAAACCAAGGTTTCTCCGCAAGGGGTATAAGTTGTGGCCGTTACTTTTTGTATGCGGTTACCCAAAGGGTGTAAGCCTTTAGTGGTAGAAAAGCACTTTTAAACATTGTAACGGAAAAGTAAATAGAAACAAGTGCTATTGGGTAATAAGTTTTAGAAGCTACTACGACTATAAACGTTTCAGAAAACAAGAAAATGTCTGCAACCCCAAAAAAAACAATAAGAATTTACATTGCTTTACATACCGCATTTTATACCCTATTGATTGTTTTTATTTATGTATAGATGAATTAAATCCTCCTTCCAAAAAAAAGCGAGCTTCAATCCATTTCTAGGCTGTGCTGTTAGCACAAAATAAACAAGAGCGTTAATTCAACCTGATATTACTACGTTACTATTAGAACAACATGAATGGATTCCCACTACCATGATGATGAGCAATTCTTCCCGTCATAGCAATAATGACCCTTACAACCATGAGAACAGACAAACGTTTGTTTTGAAATGTGATAAACCCCGTTACGATGGTGGGGTAGAAGTTGATTTAGAACGCTATTTTGGTAGAAAACTTCAACCTAGCATGAATGAAATGAAGCGGGCTAGATTAGAAAAAAAGCTATTAGAACTGCTAGCCGAAGGGTCTGCAGAATCTGAAAATGCCCGTGAAGCAGAAGACTTTATTTCCCAACTTTCACTACACGACGTGGGCGAAATCAGCCTAGCTGAAGCAGGTGCTTCCCAACCCCACCAAAATCTTTCATTCTCAGAACTTTCTGCTATGGCATTAGATAAAGGCAGCTTGGATAGAACCATTAACCGTAGAAACCCCTTTGGGCAACACGCTGAAGCGGCTAAAAAAGCAACGGAAACCCTTAAAACCGATTCTAAACTTAGCCTTATTCGGCAAGTGGTGTTGCAAGGGCCTTTGCAAGTAGCCATTAGTATGGCGGGCATGGTTACCACGGTGGTTGCTATGGCAAGCGTTGGCTTAGGCTCTAAACACGAAGCGTTAAAACAACAAAGTATGGAGCTAATGAAAGATTGTGCCACCATGTTTTGGAAAGGTTGGATGAATACGCTGCTCATTCCGTTTAAAACGGCACAAGTAGCCTTCGCCGCCAGAGGGTAATGACAGTAGAGGTTACGGAAAAAGCCCCATTGGGCGTGCTAATTTTGTTACTGTGCTACTCATTTCGGTTATTTACTAGGTGTAAACGCCCTTACTGCGTTGCTCGTGCCTCATTAGTTCTGACTGTTACCGCTTCGGGCTAGGGTTCATGGGGGGTACCATTTGGGTACCCCCCACACCCCCCGCAAAACAAAGGGTCTGCTCGCCGCCCCCTTTGTATTCCCCAGGGGAACAAGGGTTGGTTGGTTTCCTAGCACGTTGGCAACAGGCTTGAGCGGAAGCAAAAGAGGCTCCCTAATTGCTCTGCTTCACTACGTTCGCACCAGCCTATTGCCAACTATTGGTTGCTTATACCCATTAACAGTTAGAATAGCGTAAGAGTTCAAACCCACCAGTAGGAACGACCATCGCATTTGCTCTGCAGCTGCCGATGCGTTCCGTCCACC
>JAPLIO010000186.1 GCA_026389055.1 Candidatus Melainabacteria bacterium
ATCTGCACCCACCTATCGAGTCATGCAAGAGGTCTAATCTAACCAGCTAATCGAAAAAGTTTCTGACTGTTCTTCTACCTGTTTGTTTCAACTTTAAAGTTAACATAAAAGGGTGGATGTAATCCACCCTACCCCTAGATAGGAAAAAGGTGGGATTTTTTAAAGTACGATATCTCCTAAGTAAGGTGGATAAAAAATAGTATCTCCCACTTTTGATAATTTTAAGTTATAATAATAATCAATTTTAAAGCTTATTTTTGTAGAGAGAATAGGAAGCCTTCAATGATAATTTCTCGGCATACAATAGAATATATGGCGTGGTTTAAACGTGAGTTGGTCGATGGTATTTTATGCGATAAAACCACGGGCGAGCTAGTTTATCTGTTTGGGCAAGAGTTTTTGAATGCAACAGATTTTGAAAACCCTGCCGTGTTACAACAGTTTGGGTTAAAATCGGTTTGGTTTGCCCGCTACTTTAAATGCAAAGCCAAATTGCCCACCATTGAAGGCGGGCATCGTACCATTGAAAAAAGTCAAATTCGGATAAAGGTAGATTTGCTTCCTGATACCGTAGTAACGCCCAGTTGGCACGATGCTTTGAAGACTTATTTACTAGAACAACTAGGTTTTACAGCTGAACAAATTGATGAAGTAAAAATTGATACGGAAGACACTTGTTGTCATTCTCCGTGTTATGGTTGCACTCGGTTTGATGTAGATAAAGCCATTGAAAAACAGGGCGAACAACCCTTTTTAATGGCAATCAAAGCGGGTATTGATACGCATACGCATCATGGTCCTGTTGTTAATTAGTCTCTCGTCTGTGTTTTAGTGATTAGAAATTTTATGCTTTTGCCTTATGTCTCACGCTTTTGTTGTTACGTTTGTTTGTCCTTCCCCTAAAGCCCTGCGGTATTGGGTTGTTTCAAGCACTCTCCAAACGCTAGAAGCAGGCGTTTCGCCAGAATTACTAGCCCAGTGGCAAACGAATTTAACTCACACGTTTGCATGGCATCTAACAACGGTAGATTGGTTGGACGAGCCTCATCAGCGTGCCGTTGCCTTAACATTTCAAGGTGATTCTTCCCCTACGGTTGAAGCCTTACGTCAATGGCAAGAGGCGTTTCGGGCAACTTGGGCAGTAGATGTGGCGATTGAACCCACCACGACCTACGGTAAAAAACGATTGCTTCTCTCTGATATGGATTCCACCTTGTTAGCAGGTGAATGTATTGATGAATTAGCCCATTTAGCAGGCATTGGTACGCAAGTAGCTGAAATTACTAGTAAAGCGATGAATGGCTTGCTTGATTTTGAAACCGCTTTACGGGAACGAGTAGGGTTGCTTAAAGGGCAACCCGCAAACCCACTCATTCAAGCGGTATTAGCCCAAACGCCGTTGATGTTAGGGGCAGAAACCTTGTGTGCGACGCAAAAAGCCCACGGCACCAAGCAGGTGGTTGTTTCTGGTGGGTTTACGCCGTTTACGCAAGATTTATGCAACCGCCTGCAGTTAGAGGGGCATCAAGCCAATACGCTAGGTATTGATGATGAGGGGTTGCTAACAGGGGTAGTTGGTTCGCCAATTTTTGGCAAGCAAGCCAAGGTGGAAGCCTTACACCACTATAGCCTATACTGGCACATACCGCTTTCACAAACGATTGCTTTAGGCGATGGTGCCAATGATTTAGGCATGATTTTAGTGGCAGGTATGGGGGTTGCCTTCCACGCCAAACCAATTGTGGCTAAACAAGCCCCGTTTGCCATTTGTTTTGGAGATTTAACCACTTTGTTGTATTACCAAGGCTACAAAACCGACGCTTTTTTATCGCCTAGCAGTTGTTAATGCTTTGCAATAGTTTAAGCTTCTGTTGCTAGATTTTCTTGCTTTCGCATGGATGCTAGCTTGGCTTGCATGGTTTTTTCAGTTTCGTTGCCTTTTGATATGGAAACGGCGGTGCCTACAATACTGGCTAACGCCACTGCCCCTGCAACAATACCGCCTGTTAGCCGTGCTTTTTTGGTATGGTTCGCTAAGTCTTCAAGCCCTTTGATAGCTATGATGGGATGCCCCCCCTCCCCGAACCGCCAAAGGCTATTTAGGAGTCGTTAGGGGTAAACAGTGCCACTTCACTTCTTGGGATGACTGGAGGTAACTTTTCTGTTCTCTCTTTATTCACAATTGATGTTGATTTAACAATTTTTTGCAAGCTATTGCTTAACCATTGAACATTCCATAGTGTTGAGTTATCGCTTTCTTGACTTACTACTTTACAGAGAGGATAAGATGTGTTCAATAGACCTCTTGCATGACTCAATAGATGGGTGCAAATTCTAGCAGTAAGGAACTCACAATTTAAGGTATATAAGAATTTTCGTACCCCAAATAACAACGAATATGCCCCAAGGTATAATTTTAGATCTAGCCTTTGTAGCCAAAGTTCTAAATATTCTGTATTAGGTATTTGAATGAATTTCTTTTTTATTTTTTCATGTAACTCTGCTTGTTCCTCCTCGGTAAAGAAGTACAATAAATTACTTAAAATAGCAATTGCTTTAGGGTATATTCTTGGATTATGGAAAGCAATATCTACTACAATGCTGATTAAAGTTCTTCTATCGTTAATGGTTTTAGCTTTTATTTTTCCTATTACCGTTGCACAACAAACATATCTCACAAAAGGAGAAAGGTCTTCTACGCTTCTTGTTTCTTCGGATAAGATCAATAGCAATGAATAAAAACAAAGTAATTTATTGTTCTTAGCTTCTATTCGCCCTTGATAGTTGTAGAGAGCTTTCTCTAAACTACCTGAATGAGGGAATGCTTGTGAAAGTTCATGGATGCGTAATAAATCATCTTGTAAATTTAATTTTATGTTTTTCTGTTTCAGCCAATACAACTTATCGCTTTTTATAGACCCTCTAATTAAATCATCTGTTTCTGTGGTTTTAGAAGGGTTTAGCTTTAGGCTTAAATCCATTAAAACGTAACTTAGCAGCTTTAAAATTTCCTTACCCTCTTGAGGGTTATTTACATAGATTTTATAGTCATCCCGATATCGAAGAATTTGATAGTCAGTTATTTGAGCTTCTTTAATTTTTTCTGAGAGTTGCATATCTGCATATCCTAAAACCATTTCAGCAATGAAATCCATCAATGTAGAACCTTGGGGTATGCCATTGGTTTGACGACGTGAAAAATCTTGAATAGCACTATCAATGGCATTGCCTATTAACTTTAGGTTGTGGATGTTTTGTGGTTGTTGAATTATCTCTTTGTCATGTAATGCCCAAGCAATGGAATGAGTGTAGATAGAGCTATAACAGTCGGCTATATCTGTTTGAAATAAATAACCAAAATCCAAAGCCAGCTGGATAGATTGTTGTTCAATTTCTTTTCTCCAATGACTAATTTGTTCTGCTTTGTCTTTTTCCTTGGTTAAGGATTTGACAGGCAAGCTAAAACATTTGAGTTGCTGATTCGCTTGGAATAGTTTAAATCTGTTGAGAATCTCATGCCAATTTTTTTCTTCTGTTATTGTATGTACAAGTGAAACATAGCAGGCGGGGTGAATGAGTGTAAACGGTCGCCATGCGTATTTACCATCTTTGTTATTGTGAATAACATGGTTTAAATCATCGAACTCAGAAGGCTTTTTATTAGATTGAGAACTTTTCAGTTTGTTAATTCTAAGAAATTTGTCAAGTTCTGCTAATAGTTCACTAAAATCAATGTAAATTGGAAGGTCAAGATTGCAGTAACTTTTAGATTCAAGAAGGTATTGCCTAGCTTCATCGTGCGTTAATTCAAGGATGGATTTATGTTTCTTTTGCGTCATAGTATCGTTAATTTACTTTCCAGCCTCCCAACAGGCGACTAACCCCTCACCGCAGGGGGCTAAAACAGGGCGTTCCGCGGAACACCGTTCCACCGCTACAGGGCAACGGGTATGAAACGCACACCCCGAAGGCGGGTTCGCAGGGTTCGGTAAATCCCCCACCAAGGGTTTGTATAGCAGCTTATTCGCCTTCGCCACAACAGGGTCGGCTATCGGCACGGCACGCAACAAACTTTGCGTATAAGGATGCTGGGGATTGGTAAACAACGCCTCTTTGGGGGCATTCTCCACAATTCGCCCAAGGTACATAACCATCACGTCATCACACAAATGTTCTACCACGCTCAAATTGTGCGAAATAAACAACAAAGTCAACCCCAATTCCTGCTTGAGGCTTTGCAATAAATTCAAAATTTGAGCCTGCACACTCACATCCAACGCACTCACAGGTTCATCCGCAATCAGCAATTTCGGCTTCAATGCCAACGCCCTCGCAATCCCGATGCGTTGCCGTTGCCCACCCGAAAACTCATGGGGCATCCGCCCGAGAGCCTCTTTGGGTAGCCCGACTAAATCCAGCAACGTGAATAATTCTGCTTCCAAGGCTTGCCCTTTGGCAAGGTTGAAAATTTCAAATGGTTCTGCCAACGTTTCCCGAATGGTCAATTTCGGATTGAGGCTAGCATAGGGGTTTTGAAACACCATTTGCATATTTCGGCGGGCTTGGCGAAGAGCATCGCCTTTGAGGGCGTGGAAGGGTTGCCCGTCTAACCAAATTTCGCCAGTGGTGGGTTCAATAAGGCGAAGTAGGCATCGGGAAAGGGTGGTTTTTCCGCAGCCGCTTTCGCCCACTAGCCCAAGTGTTCTGCCAGTCGGTATACTGAAAGAAACATCTGAAACGGCTTGGACGGTGCCTTTATTCATGCCCAGTAAGCCTTGTTTTACAGGGAATGTTTTGGTTAAGTTTTGCACTTCCAAAAGCGGCGGTGATGCAGGGGAAGCCATTGGTTGGGTTGGGGTTTCAAGCAGGGTATTCACGATAGTCAAACTTTCCATTGAGCGTAAGATTATCGCTTTATTATACATGAATTAGGGGTGCTTTGGGTTACATTCTTGAATGGTGTATTGCGGAGCGGTAGCTTCTTCATCGATAGGTAGCACAAGCTCAAGGGGGGTTTCTAACGCTACCCTGAAAATTTCGCCTGCTTTGGCTTCGGTGTTTTTGCCCATGGCTAGTTCGCCCGTTTTCCATGCCCTATTATACATCCCCAAGCCCCAAACTTCGTAACGTACCAGCTTGTATTGCGTGGGTTCGGTTACTTCGCCCCCTAGCGTCCCTTTTTTGTTGGGCGTAACCAGCTTGGCTAAAATGGGCATGCGTTCGCCGTTGGGCAGTTCTGCTTCGTGAAATTTTAGGCTGATGATGCCGTCTCTGCCGTGCAGGGGCTGTTCAAGTGCGGCAACGCTGCCAAAAAACTTGGTTTGGGTGGTGAGAACGAGCTGGTTATCAATCCAGACGTCTTTCATCAGGCGAACTTCGACAGCATCGCCTACTTGGTTGTATTTGGTGGAAAGGGGGGTTTGGTTGGTTGCTAGGAAGACTGTGCCTGCTTGTAGGGTGTAGTGTTTTAGTTCTTCGTGTCTGCGTTCTACGTTGGCGGGCTTTGCGGTGGGGAATTTATCTTCCCCCGCCAGGCTAGGCAGGTTCAAGCTAGCGAAAACTAAGATTAAAAACAGGAAACGTTTAAGCATTTTCGATAGCCTTAATTTGTTCTTGGGATTGAGGGTGAAAAAGGTTTGCCATCAATCAACACTTGTTTAATGAGTGGTTTGCCTTCAGAGTTGAGGGCTACTTTTACTAAAACACTTTTGCCCCTAGCTTGTTCAATTACACCACCTGTACCTTCAGGTACATAATAGCGTTCAATATCTTCATAGGTAATATGCATTATTTCAGTACTGTAATTTACTTTGCCTTGAATAAAAAGCAAATCGCCTTTGGGTGCTGTATGGCTGAACTTGATGGGTTTAGCGATATGGGTTGAATCTGTGGTATCTAACGTTACAAAAACAAGGTCTCCTTCTTTAAAAGAAGGCTTATCAACCGTTATTTTCCTCAAATCAATGGCATTAATATCATAACTTAGCGTTACATAATCGCCCTTAAACAAGTCTCTCGGGTCTACAGGAACGGTTTTAAGAAGCACTTCCTTACCTGAAGCCAAGTGTTGTTCTTGGCTAACAACAATAGTTAAAATACCAATGCCCCAAAGGGCTAATACGGTTAGTATTACTTGTTTCATTTTCATGGCTATGCTTCTTCCTCTTCTTTACTGGGTACTTCAACAGGAGGGGTAATCAGGGTTTGTTGCTTCTCAACCATCGCTTTGGTTAATGCTCTGCGTTTTTTCTCAATGAACCAACCAATACCCATTAACAAGAAACCACCAACAACAAAAACGGAAGCACCCATACTCATATTTTTTGATGCGAATATGATGTAAACCCCTATCAAAAATAGCATTAAATAGGTGGTCGCTAAATTAACCGCTACTAAATTTTCACGCTTAAAGCCGAGATGAAATAATCCGAAAATTAAGCTACCAAAGACCATCGTAAACCATAGAGATACCCCTGTTAAACTACCGACAAGGTTATAGCTTAGAATGAGTACAGAAAGAATAATTTGGCTTATTACCCCAACCTCTATTTTAATAAGTTGTTTTTGTTGGCACTGTTTATAAAAGTAAAAACCTGCAAGCAGACACGAAGTAATTAGTAAAAGAGAGCCTTGCACTGTTTGTTGTAATTCACGCGATTGGTTAAGATAAATTTGTCCTTGATCAGGACTATAAATAAGTTGCCCCAGATACAATAACGTTAGCCATAGTAGATTACTAATAACAAAAAACAAGCCAGTGTTTTTATAAGTCAACCCAATTTCTGAAAATTTAGGGAACAGTGTATGGCAACTGCCGAAGCTATAAAAGAATAAACCGTAAACGAGAAATTGCGAAACATAATCAAAAGCCCCACTCAATGTAAGGGCTAATTGCCATGCGGTAAATATACAGGTACTGATGACTGTAAGCGTTTTTAACCGATGAATGTACACCAAGGGTAACATACTAAATAACCAAGCCAATAAGGTCAAGTCGTTTGAAATGCTTAGGTTGTAGGTTTGTACAATAAGGAAATAGGTAGCCCCAATCAACAGACTGGCTATTAAAATAAAGGTTTCGCCCAGTTTGGGGGCTGATTTCTTTTCGTACTTCAAGTAATAACCCAAGTAATACAGCCCAAAAGTTAGTAGGCTTAAGCCACCTACTTTTAATAAGCCTGAATTAAACAATTCCCAAATCCAGCTATTGGCAGCCACAAATAGAAATCCGCCAGTTGCTACTAGTAATCCGCCAATGGTAAAAATAGTGGCTAGCATATTTTTTCGGTAGGATGTTTCGGCTTGTTGTTTAAGGTCGTGCTTGAGCAGTTCTACTTGTTCGGCGTTAATGATGCCGGCTTCATGCCATCGGGTAAGTTGTTTTTCAGGTTTCATAGGTTAATTTGCTCCTTTTGGGGTTTGTAAAATAGGGTTTATCATGAACATTGTGAAAGACTTATTTTATGATATTACTTCATTAGATTCTTCCGCTAGTTGTTTGAGTGCTTGCAGAATAGCCCCTTGCACTCTGGCGGATTCTGCAAATCGTTTTTGGGCTTCTACGGTTAGGCGGTAATCCACATAAATCCAATTCAGCCCGAGGGTTAAAATGGTTGAAATAATGTATTTAAACGCACTTTTAGCACCCGCTGAAAATCTGCAACAGGGTTTATAGTTTATGGTGTTTAATGCGTCATTCCCAATGCTAGATAACCTCATTTTGGCATTATAAAGCGATTGAATATCAAGGTGTTCTAATTCAGCGTAATCTTTCAAAAGCCCGTACATAATACTGTACTGGTAAATATTAAAGGGGAAATAAAGTAGTGTCCCTACTATGAATTCAAACCGTTCTAAAGCATACCCTTGTAATGTTGGATTGAATCGAGTAGCGATGAGTGAAGGTAGAATCTCGCTGAAAATAAGCCCTAAAAGGCATAACCCAAAGGGAATCCACCAGTGAAGGGGTTTTGCTAATGGGCTAGCAGAGGTATTTGGGAGTGTTGGCGTGGTTGAATTTTCAATCGTTTCTTGAGGGGTTAATAAGTTAATCGTTTGATTAAGAACCTGATTAAATTGGAGCGTTCGTTTAAAATGGGCATCCCGACGGTGAATGTTACGAAAAAACCGATAAATGGGGTAAAGAAATAAGGTTGGAAGACCAAGCAATAATGTACCCACCCACCAGTTGATGAAAACATGGTCGGTTTTATGCCGTGCTTCGTAGAGGGCTTCTAGTTGGGTGATGTTGGTTTGTAGCTCATTCATGGGGTAAAACCTTAAATCTTTCGTTTCAACTACTTTTCAGGTTGAAATTAACTAAACTTAGTTGAAAATCAACTGAAAAATAGGTGGGGCGTCTCTCTATCACATCGGCGAAAAGAGGCGGATTATCCAAAATCGTCCTCTTTCTAACGTAGAAAACGGCGGAGTTATTGAAGGTTGATTGTTTATTTACCGTTATCATTCCTGTACCTATCAAAGAGAGTTTATCTATCGCCACCCCCTCACCCCAA
>JAPLIO010000113.1 GCA_026389055.1 Candidatus Melainabacteria bacterium
AACCCCCAAAAAGCCACCCGCCTATGCCACCAGACGGGCATTGACGGCGGGATGTTCTTTTTGCCCCTGCGGTGGACGGAACGCATCGGCGACTGCAGAGCAAACGCGATGGTCGTTCCTATTGATGGTACGCTATTTAATCTTTGAATTGGTATTAGCCTCTATCGGAATTTTTTATTGATGATGAATTTAAAAGCCTTACCCCCTACCCCATTTCAGCCTATTCCCTTGCCTATTGTGATTGTGGAAGATTCTCCGCCATGGCAAACGGCCTTTAAAACCTTGCTTTCGTTGTATCCTGAAAAATTTACCCTGCTGGGCATTGCGGAATCTAAGGCGGAAACCATTCGTCTATTAAAAACCGCCCCGTATCATCCCCATGAAATTACCGTCATTTTGGATTGGGAATTGCCTGAAGGTGAAACAGGTTTGCAGGTTTTTGAAACCTTGGCTACCAAGGTGGGCATTAACGCTTCACAAGTGGTGTTGGTTAGCGGTACGCCACCGCATCAATTACCCGTGTTGCCATTTGAACAAATTCCTAAACCCAAAGCGGGAACGGTGCTTATTCCTGCTCTGCTTCAACGCTGGGAAGCTTTTCAGCAAAACGGTATTGGTCAGCAAGCCACTGCGTCGCTTCTGCAGGGGTATTAATTTCGCCTAATTGTTGGGCTTCTTCTAAGCGTTTTAGCCACTGCCCAACGGCTTGGCTGGGCGGAATGCGTAAAATGGTCATCACCGTTTCCCCACTTAATAACCGAGGGGCTTGCAATACGGCTTGTTCTTCATAAAAGCGTTTCAACAACCAAAGATGATTTTCCTTCGCCGTAGCTAAGGTGTCGGCTGAAATAGCCACCCCGCAAGTACTCAGCCTATCGGCTAACGCTAGCACGGTTACATGAGGGGTGTGCTTTTCCAGTTTTCGGAAAAACCGCAACACGCTTTTTCGGCTAGACTGCTGCCCAAATTGACACGGATACAAATGCCAACGCACCAATTTTTTGATGAGGGCAGAAAGGTCTCCACTTAACTTCCAGCGTTTCAGTAGAGCATCGGTCATATCTTCCCCCACTTTTTCATGCCCCAAAAACGTATGTTTTCCTTCAGGATTATTGGGATGGCTAATAATTTCCCAAGTGGCGGGCTTACCAATATCATGCAGTAAGCACCCCAGTTTCACTAATCCCCAGCCGTTGGTAAAGTTGGCAACAGGAGCAGTTAATATCGCCCGTGTTTGCTCATCAACCACCGAATAAAGCAATTCGGTTTGCCGAACCAGTTCTAGCGTATGTTCCCACAACGGCAAATGATGATGGCTATTAGGAGGTACTTGCCTGCACGCAGTTAATTCAGGAATCAGCTGTTCTAACAACCCAGCATTCGCCATGGCTTGCAAGGCAGGAAAGGCATTGGGGTAGCTAAGCATCTTGAGAAATTCATAATGACACCGTTCCATTGCAACGGTATTCAGTAACGCCGTATTTTGAGCGACGCAAGCCAAAGTTGCAGGGTCAATGGTTGGGGTTTGTTCACCCAAGCACGCCATAAACCGAAAAACCCGAAGCAAGCGTAAGGGGTCATCCACCAAGTTATGGGCGGAAACCATCCGAATATGCCGATTTGCCAAATCCTTCAAGCCATTAACGCAATCAATGATTTCCCCTGTTTCGGGGTGCAACGCAAGGGCGTTAATGGTTAAATCTCGTCGATTCAAATCTGTGTGCAAGTCGTTATCTAGGGCATTTGCTACATCCACCCAAACAGGCGGAGGGTTTTCATCCTCGTCTGTAGGGGATGCTCCCCGTGGCATCCCGTTTTCAGTTAGTGGATACAACGGGGATTTTGGTAAGATTATCCAGCGGAAAATTCCCCATTGCTCATCTAAGGTGATTAGTCTGGTATCCTGTACATCTAGCTGAACCAACTGTGCCACAAGGGTTTTGGCTTCCCCATTTAGCACCAGAAAATCATAATCAACAATCGGTTTTTCAGGCGAAAGAATGGCATCTCTGACACTGCCACCCACCAAGTAGGGTTGTATTGCTAGCTTTTTGGCCTCAGTTACCACGGCTTTAATTAACGGTAATTGACATAAGGCATTCAGGTTAGGCTTGTTCATACATAATGGCTCCAATCATCAACAGAGCGGCGGTTTCGGCTCTTAAAATACGGGTGCCTAATGAAACGCCTTGCCAATCCGCTGAAAGGCTTTGCCAGAGGGCTTTTTCCGCTTCGCTCCAACCGCCTTCAGCACCAACGGCTACAGTATAAGCTGTAGAGGCTGAGGAAAAAGGTCTATTGGGCGTGCTAATTTTGTTACTGCGGTACTCATGTCGGTTATTTACTCGGTGTAAACGCCCTAATTCCGTTCCTCGTGCCTCATTATCCCATCCCACTAAACCTTTTTCCTCAACCTCCATAGCACTGCCTAAAGCCGTTTTGAGGGGAAGCACGGTTTCAAGTTCTCGTTCTAAGGCGACTAATTGCAGGGTGTTTGCTACTTTAGGTTGAGCTAAAAAAGCCTTCAGTTCAATAGGCGGTAGCACGGTAGGAATGAATAAGCCTTCGCTTTGCAGGGCGGCGGTTTGACAAATGGCTTGCCAGCGTTCCAGTTTGTGGGCGATGTTATTGGGTGAAACCACCGTGAATTCAGTGATTAACGGTTGAATGGTTCGCACGCCTAGTTCGGTGGCTTTTTGCAAAACCCAATCCCATCGAGCTTCTTTAATGAGTGCCATGGCTAGCGTGATTTTAGGTGAGCGGTTTTCTGTAGCAGGCACTAACTGGAGCGGTTTTAAGGTAAGGGCTTGTTTAGAAAGAACTTCCACCTTGCAAAGCCTTGCCCGTTCTAAACGGGGGTGAACGGCTATAATAGCCTGCCCCACTTTCAACCGTTGGACGGTTACAACATGGTGAAGCGTCGGTTTGTCTTCAATTGCCCAAGTAGTGGCCTCTTCGTTAAAGAAGTCCGATTCAGGGAAGGTTGCGGGTAAAAATAACCGATAAGTTTGAGCCATGTTGTAAGCCTTAAATGATGAATTGTGTAATCCCCTCTCCCTTTGGGAGAGGGCTAGGGTGAGGGTTTAACAAATACCACCCCCCACGAAAGCCCTAGCCCGAAGTGTGAATGTTTATTGCCCATTCGTTTGATACACGCCTCGAATAGCGAACCAACGGTTTTCCTGCAGCGTTTCAAGGTTTGTGAATCCTGCTTCTGCCATGGCAGCCATCACGGTTTTGCAGGAAGACTCTATCAACCCCGAACACCACAACACGCCATTGGGCTTTAAGTTGGCACAAAACGCAGGCAGTAATTCAATAATAACAGGGCCTAAAATGTTGGCTAAAATTAAATCCGCTCGCATCATGGGGAACGGTAGCAGAGGGGCATCTGAAAACGCCAGCGTTTGAGCATCGCACTGGTTGAGAACCGCATTTTCCATAGAAACCATTACGGCAACAGGGTCTATATCTAAGCCCAGCGTTCTTAAGGCGTTTAATTTATGGGCGTAAATAGCTAAAATACCCGAACCACAGCCCATATCTAGCACCACTTTGCCAGCCACCCCAAAGCCTTGTGTGGCTTCTTGATGCAACCCTTTCAGCATCAACCGAGTGGTTTCATGGGCACCCGTACCAAACGCAGACCCTGGGTCTAGCTGAAGCACCACTTCGTTGGGGTTTGTGGGTTCGTAGGTTTCCCAGCTGGGGCAAATGGTCAGGGCATTGGGAATGAGTTGTTCTACATGCCAAAACTGCTTCCAGCTTTCAGCCCAATCTTCTTCGGCAATGGCGATGCTGGCAGAAACGGTTTCGGCGGAAATACCCTGTTCTGCCCAGTGCGGTTGATTATGAATGGCTTGTTGAATTAGCACATCAATGGTGGGTTCATGGCTAAAAATCTTGATTTGGTAAGGGTGTTCTACGCCGTTTTCGTCATCTTGGTATAGTAGCATGACGCTAACCACGGTGGGTACGGTGGTTAGCCAATCCGAAAGCGATTCGCTGATTTCGGGCGAACAGGGTAAACTGCAAGCGTAGGAAATGGTGGTATCTGGCAGGGAAGGAGTGTTGGTGGTTTTCATTCTGTAACCTTTATGGCACGGTTTATAA
>JAPLIO010000005.1 GCA_026389055.1 Candidatus Melainabacteria bacterium
AGGTCTACAATAAAGAGGCAAACTAGGATGCTTCGTAGACGGAAGCATGATAGATAAACTGCAAATGCGTTAGTAAAAAAGTAACTGCATATACAACTTGTTTACTATTGTACTTGTTGAAAGTGCATTTGAAAAGAGTCTTTCACTAAAATTAACCCTAAGGCTACTATCCCGATGGCTAACCACTCGTTTTTATTACCCCAACAACACCCTTGGTGGTGCGTAAATTTTTCAGAAAACCAGCTATATGAAAGCATTTACACCCTACAGCTAGCCATTCAAAAAAAAGTAGAGGCTGGTATTCTTCCAAATATTATTTTATTGGGAAGCCACCCCCCCACCGTAACAGTTGGCAAAAAAACAGATCCCACCCATATCAAAACTATTCCCAGTACCATACCCACCTTTGAAGTTGAACGGGGTGGTAGTATTACTTACCACTACCCTGAACAAGCAATCGTATACCCCATTTTTAAACTACCCACGCCCAACGTACACACCATTGCCCGATGGTTAGAATCCAGCTGGATTGAGGTGATTAACCAAGCCACCCCCCACCCTAAAGGCTTACAAATAATTGATGGGAAAGCAGGTATTTGGACAACCCATGCTGAACCACAAAAGCTAGGGTCATTAGGGCTAGCCGTAAAACAGTGGGTTACCTATCACGGTATCGCCATCAACATTGGGGGCGATGTTTCCCCCTTTCAGCAATGGATGCACCCTTGCGGGCTTGAAAATACGATTATTACCAGTGTGCAAGCTTATTATGAAAATCAACACCCCTTTCAAACAGCCAGCCAAGCACTAGCAGGCTGGCTAACTTATTTGAAAAACCAAGAAAACACGGTAGCTGAAAGAACCTTGACTGTAGCAGAACTTTATCAATACTTCCTATAAAGCATTGGAAAAACCAGAATAATTGAGTATACTAACTTCCCGAACCAATTAGTGTTCAAAATAACGAAACCTAAAGGAAAAACTCTCTATGAAAACCACTTATCAAACCAGCTTAATAGCTACCGCCACTTTATTGAGCCTAGGGGTTAGTAGCCTAGCATTAGCAGCCACACCCGTTGCCCCCCTAACCGAAGTAACGCTTTACAGTCAAGGCACTAGCTTGGTAAAAGAAACCAAAACCTTAACACTAGGGGCAGGTACCACCCAAACCGATTGGGCAATGTTGCCTACTGAAACCGATGCGTCTTCGTTTTTTATTCGTTTTCCTAAAACAACCAGCCCCGTTAACCTGCTAGAACAAACCTTCAAAACCAATTGGTTGGATAGCAATACCCTACTGCAAGCCAGCATTGGGCAATCCGTCTTAATGCTAGACCCTCTGGCTGATAAGCACGCTACCCCACCCAAGCCCAAATACATTAGTGTAACCCTTAAAAAGTTGATTGGCTCTTACGCTTTAGTAGAACTGCCCACTAGCAAGCAAACCATTATTGTACAGCAATCAGATATTTTACCTAGAACGTTACCTACCACCCTTAAAACAGACCCCACCTTGCAGCTAACCCTAAAAAGCGATAAACCACAAACCGCAGAAGCCCAGTTACTGTACTTAACCAACGGTTTAGGCTGGACGCCCAATTATGTTGCTACCCTCAACCCTAATGAAACGATTGATTTACAAGCGTGGGTAACGTTAACCAACAACACCGCCAAACGCTTTGAAAACACTAAGCTACACCTTGTTGCAGGCGAATTACGCCGACAAAACACCAATGAATATCAAAGCAGAGGCATGATGAAAACCTTCGCTGCCCCGCAAGCAGTGGGTATGGCAATGGCAGATGGGGCTAGCTTTGAAACCGCTTCGCATGAACAACTAGGCGATTTATACTTGTATGAACTGCCTCACCTGGTAACCCTAAACCCCAATGAAACGAAG
>JAPLIO010000175.1 GCA_026389055.1 Candidatus Melainabacteria bacterium
GAAACAACCGCCGTTACAAAAAACGATAACGCTAGCCCCCGTACCAACGAAGCCGCAGCATTATCATCCGTCGCTTTGGGGGTTTTAAACAATAGCGGTAATGCCTTGAAAATAGCCATTACTTCCGTTCTGAAATAAATAACTACCGCTGTTAGGGTGCCTAAGTGCAACAAAATATCGAAAAATTCTTCCACCACGGGCGATTGCCGATGTTCCACCCAGCCAAACAAGTGGCAAAACACATCAAACAACACCAAGTGGGCGGAACTAGAAACAGGTAAAAATTCCGTTAAGCCTTGTAAGGCTCCTTTAAGTAGGGCGTACCAAAAATCCATTTTAGTGCTATCTTTCTAAGGTTGAACGAGGGCTTCGTAGGTTTCAGGGCGACGGTCTCTGTAAAATTGCCATAAATTGCGGGCTTCCCGCACTTGGGTTAAATCCACATCCGCTACCAACATAAAATCGCCTTCCCGAGGGGCTTTGGCAATGATATCACCGTAAGGGTTCACAAGATAAGAGGTACCGTAAAACTGCCCAATGTTCCAAGGGGCTTCGGTGCCAACCCTGTTAATAGCAGCCACAAAATAACCGTTAGCAATGGCATGCCCAACTTGTTCTTTTTGCCAGAGCGATTCCGACAAGCCCGCCACCGTAGCCGATGGGTTAAAGACCACTTCCGCACCTGCCAAGCCTAAGGCTCTGGCTCCTTCGGGGAAGTGGCGGTCGTAGCAAATGTAAATGCCGATTGTACCAAATTTTGTTTTGAAAACAGGGTAGCCCAAATTGCCAGGGCGAAAGAAGAATTTTTCCCAAAACCCAGCCACTTGGGGCAGATGGTTCTTTCGGTATTTCCCCAAATAGGTGCCATCGGCATCAATCACGGCAACTGTGTTATAGTAAAGCCCTGCCATTTCTTCTTCATATAGGGGCAATAAAATAACCATGCCGTATTGTTTGGCTAAGGCTTGAAATTGCTGAACGGTTTCGCCTTCAGGGATGCGTTCGGCTAAATCATACCACTTAGCATCTTGCGAAGGGGGGAAGTAAGGG
This sequence comes from Candidatus Melainabacteria bacterium, assembly GCA_026389055.1. Classification (GTDB taxonomy): domain Bacteria; phylum Cyanobacteriota; class Vampirovibrionia; order Vampirovibrionales; family JAJTHC01; genus JACEUU01. Next base: position 1,051 of record JAPLIO010000175.1, read on the forward strand.
CCTGTGAAAATTTCTTGAAAGCAAAGAATATTCACGCCTTGTTGGGCGGCTTGTTCAACATACGGTAAATGGGCGGCAATCATGGTTTGCCGATGCTGGTGGCAAGGGGCATCCGCTGGGGTTTTGCTACTCATCTGTACCAAACCAATTTTAACCGTGTTGGCGTTATTCATGGGGGTGAAAATTCTATCAATATGAAAGGGTAAAACTACTTATTAGTCAACCATGAACAGGCGATGGGTTCAAGTGGTGGCTGGAAGTATGTTATGGTCTACAAGGTTTCCCCAATGTTCTAAGTTCTCTTTTTTCAATAGACAAAGCTTTTTCTCTAAACGCTTTAAAGTTTCAAGTAAGTATTGTGTGCCATATCCATTAGTGGAAGTTTCCACAAACGTTACTAAAACATCGATAGGTGCAAAACAGTTCGGTAGTGTTTCTCTACTATTTATTAGACCTCTTGCATGACTTGATAGGTGGGTGCAGATTTGAGGAATGCGGAACGCACCGATGGGCATGTAGCCTAACTACTTAACCTGAGGGAGTACCGTAAATGACAAAAAAGATGCCCCAGATATCGAGTCATGCAAGAGGTCTATTATTAGTTGCTATTTAACCATGTCCATAAAAAAGAAATACTTTTTTTATAGGATTGTTACCTAATTGTTACGTTAGAGAGAGAAGCCCTGTATTTACAGGGTTAAAAGTATTGATTTTAAGGCATTTATCAACGTTTCACAATGCACGGCTTCCACCACCAGCGGTGGGCAAAACCGAACACTATTGCATCCGCACCCCACAGCTACAATACCCCCTTCAAACAACCCTTGAAGCACCGCTTCCTGTTTTTTAGGGCTTGGGGTGGTACCGTTTTCCACCAATTCTATCGCCAACATCAACCCTCGCCCACGCACTTCCCCAATATGCTGCGAAAACTGCTGTTGCAAGGCTTCCAACGCTGGTTTTAAAACCGTTTCCCCAATTGTTCTGGCATTTTCAGCCAAACTTTCTTCCACTAATGCAATTGTTGCTAACGCACTGGCACACGCTAGCGGGTTACCCCCAAACGTAGAAGCGTGGCTGCCTGCCTGCCAATCCATCACGCCACCCCGTGCAATAACGGCACTCAACGGCAACCCCGAAGCCAGCCCCTTGGCAGATAATAGTACATCTGGCTCAAAGCCTTCAACGTGCTGGCAAGCCCAAAATTTGCCTGTTCGCCCCACGCCACTTTGTACTTCATCACACACCACTAAAATGCCGTGTTTTCGGGCGATTGCTTGAACGCCCAACAGAAAACTATCGGGTGGCACAATGTACCCCCCTTCCCCTTGAATGGCTTCCACCACAAAAGCAGCGATTGTTTCAGGGGGGGCAATTTGCCGAAAAAGCGTTTCTTCTATATACGCCAAACACTGGTGGGTACTAGTTTCAGCGTCTACCCCCGAAAGAGTGTCTCGAAACGGGTACGGGTAAGGGGCATGAAACACTTGGGGTACCAGCGGAGCAAACCCCGCCTGGTAGTGCGGTTTGGAAGCAGTCAAGCTCATGGCACCAAACGTTCTGCCGTGGAAGCCTCGTTCAAAACTAACAACCGCAGGGCGTTTGGTGTGAAAGCGAGCTAGTTTCAACGCGGCTTCTGTGGCTTCTGCCCCTGAATTACCGAAGTAAACTTTAGCATCTTCGCCCAGCCAAGGGGCTAGCCGTTTGAGGGTTTCCGCCAATAAAATTTGCGTGGGTTCGTAATAATCTGAAGAAGAAACATGCCATACCTTATTCAGCTGGGCTTCAATGGCTGCCTGCACTTTCGGGTGCCTATGCCCCGTACTACAAACTGCTAAGCCCGCCCCAAAATCCAGATATTGCTTGCCTTCGGGGCTGTATAGGTGCATACCCAAGGCATGGCTAATAACCAGCGGAAAATCCCGAGTGTAAGAGGGGGATAAGCTGGCTTGGTCTTTGGAAATCCATTGTTGGGAAGAAAGCGTCGTAGAATCATCTGGCATTAGCGAAGAATAAAGCCTATTCACATTAAACCTCTTGCATGACTCGATATCTGGGGCCTCTTTTTTGTCATTTACGGTACTCCCTCAGGTTAAGTAGTTAGGCTACATGCCCATCGGTGCGTTCCGCATTCCTCAAATCTGCACCCACCTATCGAATCATGCAAGAGGTTTATTATTTTTTGGGAAGCCCTACTTATGTAACCATTGAAACACTAGCATGTCTAGCATCTTTGGTGGAAAATAATAGTATTGCTTAACACTTTGCCAATTATTGAAAGTTCTTATCATGCCAGTTCGTTTTACCCTACAACAAGCCTTAGCCCATTGGAAAACGATGAAAGACTCGTTAACCACCGTTTGCCAACACGCCAAAGGGTTCTACAACCAAGGGTGGCTGATGGGTACCAGCGGAAATTTATCTTATAAAGTAGAATCGACCGATGCGAATGAAGGTGGGTCGTTTTATGTTACGGCTAGTGGGTTAGATAAGGGCAATTTAACCCCTGCGGATTTTATTTGGGTAACGGCTGGTGCTACCCCTTGCTTGGCGGAAGAAACCCGTAAACCATCTGCGGAATGTTTGTTGCATGAAGCCATTTATACCCATGTGCCTTCTGCAACCGTGGTTTACCATATTCATAGCCCGTTATGGACCTTTCTCTCTTCGCAATTGCCTACGGAAAATCTGCCTTCCGTTTTAAGTTTGCCTGCCATTGAAATGGTGAAGGGGTTGGGGGCGGGTAGCCATACAGAACAGTTAGCCGTGTTGGTGCTACCCAATAGCCAAGCCATGCCAGAATTGGTGGCGTTGTTAGCCCCGCAGTGGGAACAGTTGCAGGTTTCGGGGTTTGTGTTGCAAGGGCATGGGCTTTATACTTGGGGAGCTTCGCCTTTTGAGGTGAAACGGCAGGTGGAAATTTTTGAATTCTTGGGGAATCAGCTTTATTTACAACAAACGGTAGGGAAGGCTTAATTGAATGGATATTCAACCAACTGAAAACCGCTGGAAACAGCGGTTTGAAAATTTTAACAAAGCGTTGGTTAATTTATCGCTAGCTACAACTACGCATCAAGCCCAGCCTGCAGATGTTTTGGTGAGAATAGCGGTGATTAAAACCTTTGAAATGACGTTTGAATTGGCTTGGAAAACCCTGAAAGATTATTTGAATTTTAACGGGGTAGAAGTTAAATTACCGAGAGAGGTATTAAAGCAAGCGTTTGCAAACGGTTTATTGCCCGATGGGCAAGTATGGATTAACATGCTAGATGATAGAAACTTAATGGCACATACTTACGATGATGAACGAGCATTACTAGCCATTCACCATATTTGTTCAGACTATCTTCCTGCTATAAAAGCCTTACAATTATATTTGGAAGAGAAAGTATAATCTGTTATGTTTGGTTTACCCGAAGAAACGATTCAGCAAATTAACCACTGCTTAGCTTCTTTTCCTCAATTGAAGTGGGTGAAAATTTATGGTTCTCGGGCGATGGGGTCTTATCATGCGGGGTCAGATATTGATTTGGCTTTTTCTAGCACGGAAGATATTTCTAAACAGTTGTTAGCTAGTTTAGATGCATTATCTACGCCCTATTTATTTGATGTTACTTATTATGATAACCTTACCCATGAAGGGCTGAAAGCTCATATTGACACCCTAGGACAATCTCTTACTTTGCTTTACGGATAGTTTTTAAGCCTAATTGAACAACGCCCGCTATAACAATACCAATACCTGTTAGTACTAACACTAAGCAATACCCTAGCAAAGCGTAACTAATCCATAATGCGACTGTTTTCGCCCCTAATAACATCAGTACAATAGCCAATAAGGCTAATACCAACATAACTGGGGTGAAATACATAATAAACGCAAAAAATTTGCCCATAATCGTCCTGTTTTCCCGTTCTTTAAGAAGACCTCAGGTCTAGAAAAGAACATGGCTTATTCTGTAAAAGTTTATGCGATAATTGAACCACATGCCAGTGTAAACGTCTAGTTTCTGCAAGGCATTGTTACATTCGCCCTCATAATAGGATAGCCCTTTTTAAATGCAAGGCACGGTATTAAAGTACTTTTCAAACTACTTCTACGTTCGGGTTTTTACCAACGAAGAGGGGGAACTTCTACCTGAACCTATCGTGCTGGAATGTATGGTTAGAAACTTACTTAAAAAACAAGGCACAGCCGTTTTAGTGGGCGATTCTGTAACGCTAGACGAAGTCTATCTAAACAACAAAACGGGTAGAATTGCGAGTGTTCTCCCTCGAACCTCCCTACTAAAAAAACCGAAAATTGCCAATATTCATCGAGTGCTGGTGTTTGTGCCACTACAACAACCTAATTTAGATTTACGCCAACTAGACCGATTGCTCGCCCATGTACAGCTTTCAGGCTTAACGCCTTGGGTGTTATTTACCAAGGCAGATTTATTGGAGACAATGCCCCTAGCATGGGAACAACTGGGTTTTTCTGGGGTGGATGAGTTAGTAGCCTTCTACCAAAAAACGTTGGGGGTGCCTGTTTTTGCCACATCCATCATGGCGGATTCGGGTTATTTTTCCAATATGGCAGCCTTGGCTACCCAGCTGAAAGAGGCAGGGGGCAATTGGGTGCTAGCGGGCGTTAGTGGGGCAGGTAAATCTTCCTTATTAAACCATTTAAACCCTCAATTTAAGATTAAAACCGCCACGGTTTCTGAAAAGCTGGAACGCGGAACGCACACCACAAGGCATACGGAATTGCTGGAATTATTTCCCGCTGTTTGGGTGGCAGATGCCCCGGGCTTTAGCCATTTAGCCTTTGAAGGCATGGAACCTGAACAAGTGCAACAGGGCTTCCCTGAATTCCAAGTAATCACAACGGTTTCGGCGTGTGAATACCCTAGTTGCTTGCATGATACTGAACCGCAATGTGCCATTATTCATGCCGTTGAAGCGGGGCGGGTAGCTAGGCATCGGCACCATCATTACCAAACGTTATTGCAAGAAGTAACCGAAGCCTTTGAACAAAGCTTGAAACAATCACACAAGCAAGAAATTGGCGGGGTGAAGCAGGGAAACCGAAAGCAAGGCGGTAAAACTTCAACGGTTGTTCGGTTAGACCCTAAACTGCGGGAAGCCAACCGCAAACAGTATAATCAGCAACTCAATCAATTGCATCAAACGATAGAAACCGCTTCGTTAGAAGATGATTCCTTAGAAGATTTGTTAGAAGCAGAAGAACAACAAGGAGCTTTACTATAACGATGAGTGTAGACCCTTCATCCTCTGCCGTGCTGGATGCTTCGTTTTTGGAAACCACTTATGCCCCTGAACGCCAGTGGATTGACCAATCCCTTCAAACTTGTTTGGCAGATTATTGGCAGACGCAACAAGCTACTTATCCTGCTTTGCTGGAAACGCTGCCTGAATTGGAAACGCTTTGGCAAGCCTTACGCCATGCCACGGTGTTGGGTGGTAAGCGTATTCGCCCGTTGTTGGCGTTGGAAACGTATCGGGCATTGCACCCGCAACAATCGGCAGAACAAAGTTTTGAAGCCCTGCAGGGGGCTTGTTGTGCGTTGGAACTGATTCACGCCCAAAGCTTGGTGTTTGATGATTTACCGTGTATGGATGATGATGATTTGCGTCGGGGGCAACCGACTGTTCACAAAGCGTTTGATGAAGCCACCGCCGTCTTAGTGGGCGACGCCTTGGCGTGCATGAGCTTTGGCTGTTTAGTTCGGTATGCTGGTGCTGCTACCCCGCCAGCCGTTTTATTGCAGTGCGTGCATGAACTTTCGGCTATTAGCAGTTTACAGGGCTTGGTCAATGGGCAATATGCGGATATGGTGAGCGAAGGCAAGCCTTGTTCCCCAGAGCGGTTGACTTATATTCACGCTAATAAAACGGGAGCGTTGTTGGCTTTCAGTTTGCGGTTAGGGGCGTTGTTGGGGCGGGCATCGGTTGAGGTATTGGGTGTTATTTCGGATTTAGGTGCTACGTTGGGGGCGTTATTCCAAGTGGTAGATGATTACTTGGATGTTTCTGTTTCTACGGGGCAGTTGGGGAAAACGGCGGGGAAAGATGTGCTTCAGGAAAAGGCGACTTACGTTTCGGTGTATGGGATACAGGCAACGCAACATCAAATTGAAGCCTTGAGCCAGCAGGCATATCAGCAATTAACCTTATTGAAGGTTCAATCTGCTGGGGTGGAAGTGGGTCGGCTTCAACAATTGGTTCGCTTCCTACAAACCAGAGCCTACTAGCCTTACCACCTGACCCTATTTTTACCCATTCAAAGATTGAATAGCGTACCCACCAGTAGGGTAGGAACGACGTTTAATCATTGGAATGGGTATAATACCAATTCACAGATTAAATAGCGTGCTTTCATCGATTGTCGTTTACGTCTTTAGCTGACTGGTTTGTCAGGAGGTGCCTGTTTGGGCACCCCCCGA
>JAPLIO010000254.1 GCA_026389055.1 Candidatus Melainabacteria bacterium
GCAAGCCAACAAGTCAACCCTTGAGAGGGGTTTATTAAGGGGGCGTGGAGCCCCCTTGATTTTGCGGGGGGTTTGGGGGGTGGTCAAATACCACCCCCCATGAAGTTCTAGCCCAATGCTATCAACGTTTCCGCATTATTGTTACGAAGCGTAATTTTAAAATAGGCTTCTTCGTCTCGTATAGTATTCTAAAAATAAAAAATCCCCTCTGCTTATTTTCACAAGCAAAGGGGATTTTTAAGAATGAAGTTAAGCAATTCCCCGAAGGGAGAGACTTAGAACTTTACGCTTGCACGGAAACCAGCACCGTAGCTCAAATCGTTGGTGTTAGTACCAGCAATTTTTGAACCAATTTGAAGGCTAGGAATCAAGCTTAAACGATCGTTGACTTTGAAGTTGTAGTAAGCTTCGCCAACTTGCTCGAAGCGATCTGCTTGAGAAGTGGAAAGGCTGTCTTGGAAATCTACAACTGCGTAGCCTACACCAAATGTATCGCCATCACGGAAGCCAAGGGTTGAAGTTGGCACATGCAATACAGCGGAAATAGCTTGACGTGGAGAAATACCACGACGGAACGTTCCGTTGTTGTTGTTTAAACCGTTAAGCACAACATCGCCACGACGTACATTGTTGTACATATAGCCTAAGTTGATACCGATGCCTTTGTAGATTTCTTGATCTAACCCTGCATATACGGTGTGGCTTGGTGTTGTAGAGAATGTATTAACGCCACCACGGTCATTCAATGCAGGAATGCTAGCGGAGTTGTTGCCATCGTTAAATACATGAATACCACCAGCGTATAAGGCTGATTTACGGTTATCTAAGTTAGCCCAGTTGTAGTTCAACCGTGCTTCATAAGAAGCGGTGTAGTAGTTCAACGCATCGTTAGGGTTATTAGCACCGAAAGCGGTTGTTACATTCAACTTGGTGTTTTCACCCAAGTTTTGGAACATAGCGTAACCAATTGAAGAAGAATTCAAATTGGAAGCTAAACCAGGAATGTTAACAAACGCATTGTTTTGGAATTGGTCGTTTTCTTTACCACGATAAGCAGATTTATCGAAGTAATCACGCCAAGGCACTAAACCTGCGAACACGGTACCACCAGCTTGCCAATTTTTATCGGAAGCATCTTTACCCAACGCTTCAGCAATGTAAAGGTTAGATAATACAGGTACGCCATGTTTAATATCTTGTTCGTAAACGATTCTATCAAAATAAGCATTCAAACGGGTATTAGCAGTTTGAGCAGTACCAGCAGAATTGATGGTTTCGTTGTTAGCAGAAGCATCAGCAGCGATACGAGACAAGCCGTTGAAGCCTGCACCGTTGTTACCAACAGCAGCCACTAAACGAGCTTTAACCCGGCCTTCACCCAATTTGCTGCCTTCTTTATCTTCAACGATAGGGGCTTCTACAGTAATACGCAAACGAGAAACAACGGAAGCATTGTTTGCGTTAGACCCTGTTTTTTCACCTGTTGTGAAATTTGACAAAGCACCTACTGAAAGGTCTCCGCCAATTTTAACGGCTTTCAATGCGTTGTTTTCTAAAACAGTGGTTCTAGCTTCTAAGGCTTCGGTTCTGGCATCTAAAGCAGCCAACTCAGGGGCAAATTCATTTCTTAACTGGTTTAAGTTATTCACATCACCCGTAGAAATTACTTTACCACCTTGAAGCACATCACGCAACGCAGCAGCTAATTCATAACGAGTTACAGCTTGGGTGCCTTTAAAAAGAGATTTACCATCTTTGCCAGCAGGATAACCTTCAAGCACATCATATTTTTCAACTAATTCTTTAACGGCATCATACGCCCAGTGATGAGAACTAACATCTGCCAAATCATCAATACTGGTTACCCGAGTATCTTCTGCACGAGCAGTTGGCAACGCTTCGATACGAGCTTCGGCTTCAGGTACGAAAAACGCACCAGATAACAATAGAGACCCAGCTAAAAAATAGGGGGTAAATTGTTTAGAGGTCATAAGTTTAAGAACTCCTCACTAACAGTCCGTTGCAAACCCTGCAACTGGAACTAATCAACTAACACAGTACAACGAGCATTTTATTATGCAAGGTAACAACAATAACCACCCAACGGTAGTTATCTGCTACACCCACAGAACAAATCACACAATCAACACCTAATAATAAATAGGAACATACAATTATTTTTGAATAAAAATATGTCAGCCTATTAACTTAAGGAAACTATAACACAACCTTCGCAAGTTGGCTATGCTTTCGGGGGAAATTCTTAATAATTTGTTTCTTTATGGTTAAACCCCACCCGGTTTCATTATCGGACATGCCTTCATGGTTTATTTACGTTAGAATGGAAAAGCTCCCTCAACTAGAGGGTGTAATTCCCTTGATATTCGTTAAACTAAAGGGTTGTATTTTTAATATCTAATGATACTAGAAGCCTTTGCACCTGTTTTACAAACCCATTGGAAACCCCAACAACAACCCGCCATTCCTATTTTACAGGCGTGGTTGTTACAGGCTTTAAGCCTGCCTTTACCGCCCAAGCGGTTGGCTAAAATTGAGCAACCTGCTGATTGGGTGCCTTATGTGTTGCAGGCAGAAATTGAATTGACGGCAAGTAGCCCTGTGTTGATGTTTCAAGGTAAAACCCCTACAGGTGATAACTTATTGCGTAGCCTGTATGAATACTGCCTTTCTTATGAAGATTGGCAATACCGCAGATGGTTACACGGCGTAAAACCTGCTGATTTTTCTGCTAGCACATTTGAGCAAGGTTAGGGTTTAATGCGTTTGTAGATTCTTAAAACCACTCGCAAAACTTTTGGAGACTTTATGATAGATTTTTCCTCTTCTTTCGTGCAGCCCGTATTAGGGCATTCTGCCCAACCTACTGGTAAAAACCAGCTTACGAAGGGTGATAGTGGCGTAATGCCGAGAAAAACCGAGGAAGCCGATTCTTTTGAGAAGCAACCGCAACCACCCGCTAATAGGGTTGAGAAAAACACGGTTGTGCCAACGGTAGTAGCCACGGCGATTTTATCGCCTTTATTAGGGGCGTTAGCAGGGGAGTGGGTTTGGAAATGGCCTTCTGTTGATGTGGAAGAAGGTGCTAATTTAAGGTCTAGTGATGCTTTAGAGGTAGGCAAAGATGCAGATTTTGAAGAGCGTATGTTAAAACTTAATAAAAATACACTATTAGCCCTTCAGAAAATGATACCAGAAATTGCAGAAAAGAAAGATATAGACGATTCCTTGTTCGTCTCCCCCGAAAAGTTGGAGGCTTTATCAGGTGAGGAAGTCAAAACAAAAATAAAAGCTCTAATGACAAAGTATCATCTTCAGATAACGCAAAAGTTTATAAACGAGGAGATAGAAAAATTGGGCGAGAATCCTACCTCTTTAGAACGCTTTCAAACAGCATTGAATTATAGCAAACCACCCAAAATCTTACGTATAGAATCATGGACTTCTACTCCAGCAGAAGAGGCTCAAGAACGACTAGAAAGCCAACAAAACAAGGAAAAAAATGAAGCTCTTAAGAAGGCTATCGCCACATTAGATAGTACAATTGCTACAAAGTGGAAAACTTATCTAGAGGAAAATCATCCAAGTTTAAAAAATGACGGCCTTATAAAAGCTTTAGAAACAGTTATTGACAAAAAAACTACGATAGAGAATACCCTGTTAAAAAAACTAGCGGATTTGGACTTTAATAACGAAACTCCAGAATATCCTGATGGGTTGCTGGATACGAAGTTTATACTTGAAAGTTTGCAGTCTGAAGACGAAGATATCCAGTTGATTAATGAAAGATTGTCAGGGGTGGCTCATGCAAAAAGCTTAAAATCATACAGTATTGATATACCCCCAACCAAAGTTGACTCTGTCGCATCGTCAACCACTCAAACCGTCGAAGCCAGCGTAAAAGAAGGGGTACAAACCCTGAAGGGGCTAGGCAATTGGGTGCTAAAACCCACCGAAACCCTCGAGAAAGCGGGCGGTGAAGCCCTAGAAAAACACGCCACCACCAGCCGATGGATTGCAGGCGGTGTCGCACTAACAACCCTGCTATTAGGCGGTGCTTTTGCTTTCTTTGCTTCTCAAAAAAAGCCTCAAAACCAATCGGCTAACCTTAACACTTCACTTTAATTTAGGGCTTGTTTGGGATATACTCAACTCAAATAATACAACACGCAATGAGTAGCCTGTTTCCCATGATAATTCAACCTTCTTCCAACGAAAAAAACTTGATTAATTTAGCCGTCAACGTGGCGGGGGTACACTCCCCCAACCCCTTTTGGTTGGCTTCTGCACCGCCTACCAATACGGCATACCAACTACTCAAAGCCTTTGAAGCAGGCTGGGGCGGAGCCGTTTGGAAAACGCTCACCAACAACCCCATTGTCAATGTGTCTTCCCGCTACGGAGCTTGGGGCTTAGGCAAGCATAAGCTGATTGGCATGAATAACCTCGAGCTGATTTCCGAAAAATCAGTTGCTCAAAACTGTTTGGAAATTGCCCAAGTGAAAGCCGAATTCCCAAATCATGCCGTAGTGGCTTCGCTCATGTTTGAAACCAAGCAGGAATGGCAAGAAGCCGTCAAAGCGTGTGAACAAGCAGGCATCGATGGGTTTGAACTCAACTTTGGTTGCCCGCACGGTATGTGCGAACGAGGCATGGGGTCAACAGTCGGGCAAAACCCTGCGTTGGTGGAAGAAATAACCAGCTGGGTGAAGGCGGTGGCTACGAAGCCCGTTTTCGCCAAACTAACCCCTAACGTAACAGATATTATCCCTGTTGGCATGGCTGCCCAAGCAGGTGGGGCGGATGCTGTAACCCTTATTAACACCCTCAATAGCGTGATGGGCGTTGATTTACAGACCCTTGCCCCACAACCGAGCGTAGGAGGGTATAGTTCCCACGGGGGGTATAGTGGGTTGGCGGTTAAGCCCATTGCCTTGCATATGGTTAGCCAGTTGGCGATGCACCCCGATTTTCATCTGCCTATTTCAGGTATTGGGGGCGTGGGTACTTGGCAAGATACTGTGGAATTTTTAGCCTTGGGGGCTGCTAACGTGCAAGTGGCTACGGCGGTAATGCACCGAGGGTTTGCCATTATTAAGCCCATGCTTTCGGGCTTGCAAGCTTATTTAGCAGAAAAGCAGATGGCTTCGGTTTCTGAACTTTCGGGGGTTTCGGTTTCAAAACTGGTGCCTTGGGAGGCGTTGGATTTAAATTATCAGGTAAAAGCTCGTATTAATACGGGAACTTGTATTGGGTGTAACTTGTGCTATACCGTTTGCGATGATGCGGCTTATCAGGCAATAGCCCCTGCCCTTGAAGGCACGATAGTGCCTGTTATTTTAGATGAAGCTTGTGTGGGGTGTAATTTGTGTTCGCACGTTTGCCCTGTGGCAGATTGCATTACTATGCTACCCAGTTCTACTTCGGTGGATTTACCAGCGGTTTCTTGGAAGAATCACCCAAAAAACCCAAAAAATTAACGCTATTTTTTTTAGTACGCTTGATTGGCATTTTTTGCTTTATTCAGGGTTTAATCCAGTTGTAAGTCCTCAATGTTGTAAGAAAAGTTGAGGTTATACGGTAAGTTTTTTAAGGTGAAGCATGGCACAACCTAGCTCCCAAAAGGCTTGCCAATGTTCTAGCTTCCGTTCAAAGCGTAATATTAGCTTCCTGAACCCCTCCAGCCAAGAAAACGTCCGTTCAATCGTCCACCGTCCTTTGTAAATTTTAGGCTTCGGGGTTCTTACTTTCGGCTTGTTTTTAAACTGACGTTTAGGAATAACAGGCGTCAATCCTTTGTGCCTTAATTGCCGACGAAGCCTCTTGCAATCATACCCTTTATCTGCCACAATATAGCTATTGGTCGGTATTTCAGCCATAATAGAACCAAAGGCATGTCGATCATGCCGATTCCCTTTTTCAATATGAATAGCCTCAGGCAAGCCTGCTTCATTGACAATGAGGCTTACTTTCGTGCCTTTGAGTTTTCCTGCTCGCCCAACGCAATCGCCCTTTTTTTGCCGACTTAATGGTTGCGTCGAGGTAGTAAATTTCTTTGGCTTTTTGTTGGGCTTCTTGCTTTTTTTGTTTGAATTGTCTGAATAATTCTTCAAAAAACCCTTCTTTTTGCTATACTTTAAACCGATCGAATACGGTCATTTTAGGTGGAAAGCATTGTGGTAGTTCTTCCCAACGACATCCTGTAGAAAGTATATAGAGAATAGCTTCTAAAATTTCACGATTTCTCGTTCTCGGTCTTCCTGTTTTTTGCTTGGGAATGTGGGGTTCAATCAGCTCCCATTGGCTGTCAGTTAAGGGTTTGTATGCCATAGTAAAAATGTCCAAAATAAAGAATAACATCTTTTATTTTAACACAAAGTTACCGTATAACCTCTGGTTCAACAGGTCATGCTTCTCAAGCCAGCGGTAATAATAATCATAATGAAATAGCTCCAAATTTTGAAAGAGATTTCTTAGCACATCTTGAGATTACCTTAGAAGACTATAAGACCATCACTGAAGAAGAACTCAAACAGAAATACAGGACTAATTCAAAAAAAGTCCATCCCGATACAAAGAAATTAAACGCTAATGAGACATTGGAAAGTGCGACTAAGCAATTTCAAGAATTCAGCCGTTTGTACGCATTGGCTAGAGAAGAGATTGCCAAACGGCCTAAAAAGCCCTAAGCTTTTCTCTACTCTCCATTATGTAAGGGGTTTTTAGAGATTGTATAGATAACAGTTCTCTTTTTTGCCTACAATAAGGCATAAAATAGAGAGTCATTTTTTCCCATGCTACCCCCAGCTAAAACCCACCCCAAAATTGAATACCCCAGCGTGATAGAAGCCCGAAAACGAGCGGGGGAGCTAATGCATCGCTTATTTTGGGATGAAACCACCGCTAACGAAGCACTGACCTATTGGCCTACCCTGAAAAAGGGGGTATTGGCAGATGTAAGCCTACAAGTAGCCTACCAACTCGTCTGGCATTTTGATTGTGATGAAGGCATGGCTAACGACGGGCTTCGGTATACCGAACCTTTCTATGCAGACATTCAACTAGAATTGCTAAAGCAATGTACAAGCTATTTGCAACAAGGGCTACCCTTACCGCAGGATTTAATTACTTGCTACACCTATTATGAACCGCCGAAACAATGGCAACCGCTGTATTTTAAAACCAAGCCCCTCGCTACCCTAAGGGTGCTAGAGATAGCAAGATGGTTACAATCTACGGTGGTGGGTTGGGTGCTTAATACCAATTCAATCCTTAAATAGCGTGTTTGGCTTTGCCTATTTGACGGGCTGGCACAGAGACCAGCCCCTACGAAAATACGACTGTAGGGGAAGCTCTCCGTGGCTTCCCGTTTCATGATTTTACGCTATTTAATCTGAGAATTGGTATTAGGGGCAGTAAAGCTACTTCCCTTTGGCTGGTAGAATTTTCAGCCTGCGTTCAGGCTCTGCCCCAACGGAAAGCGACGTAAAGCCCTGCTTTTCCACCCATTCATGTTGCAACCTTCTGATATAAGAACGCCGTGGCAATAGTTCCACCGCCTGCCCTGTTTGCTTGGCTTTTTCAAGGCAGTGCATTACCTCACTCAAGGCCTGCTCCGTTTCTACTTCAAATTCTGGTTTTTCTGCTTCGGCAGATTGTAACCACGCCACCATCGGAGCGGTTTCACCAGCCTCATCCATCAATTTTTCAATCAACTGCTGCCCAATGGTAGAACCTTCCAAGGCTTCCCGCAACGCCCGCTGAATTTGAGGTTGGGTGTTGGTTTTAGCATAGAAAATAGGCACCTCAAAATCTTGAGCCAACCGAAGCACTTTACCACCAGGGCGAGCATGCCCTCTCAACGCCACAACGGCATGGGCTTCGTGCATTTTTTCTGTAACAATAATTAAATGCTGTAACTGAAGCCGTTCCAAAATACGCTCGAAAAAGCTATGGGTAATGGCATACAAAAACACCTTGAAGGTTTTTAGCTGGCGTTGCTGCACCAAGGCGGTACTTCTACCCAAAGAAGCTTGGGCGGAAGAAATGGCATCGGGCTGAGTATCCGCCATAGCAATGGATGCTTTGGGTTCAATTTTATCCGTTAAAGCCCGAACGTTGGTCTTCAAAATGCGCGTTTTCCCACTGGCAGCGTCAATTTTCCGAATTTCGGGGGTTACAACAAAGCCTTTCAACCACCCATCAACCGTTTTTGCTACATCATGATAAATAGCTAGGGTGTTGTGGTCTTGCAATTCAATACACACATCGAAAGTGGGCATTTTTTCTCGTTCTAAGATGGTTTTTTGGGTTTGCCGACGGCTCGCCTCTTCATCGCCCAAGGTTACGCTTTGAATGCCCCCAATTAAATCGGAAAGCACGGGGTTTTTGATGAGGCTTTCCAGTTGGCTGCCGTGGGCGGTGGCTATTAAAATAACCCCTCGTTCGGCAATCGTTCTTGCGGCTTGAGCTTCAGCTTCCGTGCCTATTTCGTCAATCACAATCACTTCGGGCGTGTGATTTTCTACCGCTTCAATCATGATGGCTTGTTGGTCTAGGGGGTCTTTTACTTGCATTCTTCTGGCACGCCCTACTACGGGGTGCGGAATATCGCCATCGCCTGCAATTTCGTTAGAAGTATCGACGATGATGACTCGTTTTTTGACTTCGTTTGCCATCATTCTGGCCATTTCCCGAAGCTTGGTGGTTTTACCAACCCCTGGCCTGCCTAAAATTAAAATGCTTTTGCCTGAACGTACCACATCTTCAATGGGGGAAATGGTGCCTAGCACCACTCTGCCTACCCTGCAGGTTAGCCCGATGATGTCGTCTTGGCGGTTGCGGATGGCACTAATTCGGTGGAGAGTGCGGGCAATCCCTGAACGGTTATCCCGTGAAAACGCCCCGATGTTATTGACAACGAAGGCAATTTCTTCTTGCGTTGTAGGGGTTTCGCCTAGTTCTAGGTAGGTTTTATCTAGGTATCTTGCTTCGGGGGGTCTGCCGAGGTCTAGGACGATTTCTATCAGATTATCTGACCCGTGGTTGCGGAGCGTTTCTACCATTTCATGCGGTAGAATTTCGAGGAGCAGTTCTAGTTCTTGGTTGTAGTATTTATCTTCGGGGGGTAGGGCTTGCGGGGCGGGGGGGTGGGTGTTTGGTGTGTTGGTCAAGGTGTGGTTTTCCCTTCTAGTGGAAAAAATTGACAACGATGGATAACAAAAAACGACCTTGTAAACGTTGGGTTATTGCGATGCTTTACACTGATAGTATTTCATATTTCTGTGGGTTTGCCTAGCCTTTAATTTTGGGCGTTTCGGGGCGGGTTAGGTGCGTTGCACCAATGCCGCCCCGCCGTTGCCCCCTGCTTCGCACTCAACCCCGCCAGCCCTCACCCTAGCCCTCTCCCAGAGGGAGAGGGGACAGTACCCAACCCTGCCAATCCCCGATTTCTACCGATGGCTTGCCGTTGCCGATGCTTCGCATCTGGCAACGGCGGGGGGCTCGCTCGCCTTTTAGGCGGGCTCGTTCGCCCCCCCCCCGCCTGAACGACCTTTCTCCTCTGTTTTACCGACCCCCTAAAGTTCCCTATACTTCTGCCGATACTACTGCTATAGCCTACTTTTATCCCACTCTATTACCTTGAAAAAAGGATGTGTTTATGATATGCTTAAACCAGCAACCAGCAACCAGCAACCAGCAACCAGCGTAAGCTAGGCTTTACCTTATCTGAACTTGGCGGTTTTGGGTTTAATTGCAGGTTTAACTGTGCCAAGTGTTGTTAATTCCATTGAAATTAGCAGGCAAAAAGCCGTGCTAAAAGAAGGCATTCAAGCCGTTAGCCAAATTATTCAAGAAGGCTATCTGGATGGTACGTTTGCAAGTATCACTGATTGGAGCATGCTCAACACCACAGACCCCATTGTCCAGTATTTCACCAGTAAACTAGGCGGTGTGGTCAAACAATGTGCTAGGGGAACAGTAACTGGATCCTGTAATACGTACCACCAGTTCCTAGGTCCAACCCATGGAGTAAATGACCATTCAGCACGATGGGTACTGTCTAACGGAACAACTATTGCTTTAGTGCAAGGTTATACTAATGGCGGTTATATTGGTTTTACACTTAATAGTAAGCCTGGATTTAATAATGGGGTTGGTAAACAAATGGCGCTTATTTGCAATATAGCCGATGTGCCTTTGTCATTTACGTCAATTCCTGGTGGTCAAGCTACTTCTCTCCCAGTCTTAAAGTCGGCTCAATGTGGTCCTGGGTGGGCAGAAACGTTTAATGCTACTTTCTATCCCCTTTCTTGGGAAGCCCTTTATCGTTAAGCCCTTGTACTAATTTATACCATTTGACCGATTAAATAGCATGTTTTGTCATTCCGAGCGTAGCCGAGGAATCTCCTTACCATCTAGGGGGATTTCTCGACAAGCTCGAAATGACAAGGTTTTGATGATTTCCGTAGGGTGAGGGTTTGAAACCCTCACCCTAGCCATCTCCCAAAGGGAGAGGGAACAGAAACCTCCCTAGACGCTAAGGAGTACGCTCGGAATGACAGGGTGCTTTTTTCTTGAATACCAACCCCAAATTCAAACAGTCTTGAAAAAATGCCTAAAATTCAAAAATCTTTTCAAAACTTGATTGTTGTCCCAAAATTCATGCTGATGCAGAATAAAAGGCGGGGGTCAAACAAACATGAATATGAGCCCAATAATCAAGTTTTCTCTCTGGCTAAAATGGCTTAAACCCTTACCATTAAACCATCTATGGGTTTTCTGCCTCTTATGTTCTCTTCCCGTTTGATTTCCGACCATTTATTCTGCATCGGCATGAATTTCAGGACAAAATTCAATCTTTGGCGTTAACTGAAAAAAGCTTTCACAAACGCCTTGGCTCCTGCTATGGCGACTTCCCCCTGCAAGCCTGCCACTTTCTTCCTAGCAATGGTACCTACCCCAACACCCCAAATCCCCAATCGTTGAAACCCACTACCCACAAGGGTTTTAACCAACGCAGGCGTATTCAAATTAACCCCCCCCGAAAGGGTAACAGGGTACGCTGGTTGATACTGCCTTAAAACCTGTAAAGCCCCTTCTATAGCGGGTTTTGAAGAAAAAGCCTCTTCAGAACCTGACATGGGTTTTCCGTCAATTTGCAATAACGGAAACCCATTCACACCAGCTACCAACCCTTCAAAAACCTGCAAATAGCCTATCCACGCCTGTTCTGAGGCTGTCTGACTAGGACGAAAACACAACGAAATAAGCTTCCCCGCAAACACCGTGGCACAATCTTCAAAGCATTTTCGCAAAGAATCCACATCCAAAGCGTGGGTATGCAACTCAACCGCATTCACCCATGGGTTACTTAAAATAGCCTGTAACGGTTCTGGCAACTGGGTTTGAGGCACCCAAGCAAAGGCATCGGTTGGGCAAACGGGCACGCACCGTCCACACCCGTAGCACTTGGGTAAATCCACCGCCAATTGTTCAGGGAGGGTGGCATCTAACGCCAAAGCTTCGGTTGGGCATTCGGGCAGGCAAAGCCCGCAAGCGATGCAGGCATCGGGCTTTACGGCAACTTTGCGAAAATGCGGATCGCCATCTAAATCTAAACTAACCATGAGGGTAGGCAAAACGGCGGTGGCATTTTTGGCTTGATAGGCTTCAAACGCAGTAATAACGCACGCCAACACATCAGGATGGGGGGCAATATCAATGCAGGCAATACCTGCTGGCAGATAGGCTTCCACCAAGGGGGCGATAGTGGGTAAATCTGTAAAGCTTGCACCGCAAATTAACTTAAAAAACGAGGGTTGGGCTAAAACCTGCTGAGGGGTTAATTGATGCGGGTTTGCGGTCATCATGGGTTACTGAACGGGCTGATCCCACCCGAAGCAGGAGAGATAACACCCACCACCCACAGGCCGAGCAATGCCGTGTTTCACCAAGTAAGAAACCCGAGCCGAAATTTCAGAAAGGGTAACGGCTTCAAAGGTTTCGCCCGTTTTTGGGACTGTAACACCCTGTTCTACAAGGTATCGGCGAATTTGTTCCGTAGTGGCTTGCCCGCCTTGGTAAACAATCGCCCGAAAAATTTCGTAGTTGATGGAATCTTTCCGTTTGAGGATGGTATCGCCTTGTTTAAAGGCTAGTTCGGGCAGGAACATGCCATCGCTAGAAGGGGGAAGTAAGGGTAATTGTCGTTTAATGGCTTTGTTTTTGGGGCTGTTTTTTTCTGGGTTGGAAATGCCTGCAGGTTGCGTTTTTTCCGCAGAAGCTTGAACCTGTTGTAAAGGCACCACGGTGGGTTTTGCAGCTGTCGGCAACAATAAAGCAGACAAACTACTTTTCAAGCCCAATAGGCGTTGACGCTTTTGCTTGAGGGCTTGGAGCTGTTCTAGGGCTTGTGCTAATTGTTCAATTTGAGGGGCTAATTCAGCCAATTCCGCTTCGGCTTCAACAAGCAAGGCTTCAAGCCGTTCGCTAGCGGCTAAAGAGGCATTGGGGGCAATGGCAGCAGGTAATGGATTTTCTAATAGTTTAACGGTCGTGTTTTCAGTGGAAGCAGGGGGCATCATCATCAGTTGGGCAATCGACATCATCATAAGGGGGTAGGTAACTCTAATTTTTTGGTTGTATAACAGGTTTAATCGGTTACTTTAGTTTAGCTAAAGTGCGCCGTTTAGGCAACTTCTTTCTATCGTTGCCACCAAAAAAAAGCAGTACTCTTAATTTTTACTAGATTTTATGGAAGTTGCCAGCTTCAAGCCCTATTCATACCGATTCACAGATTAAATAGCGTTAGATGGGTATTATGGGGTTGGTGCTTGTTGGGTATGCTCTACGGTAGGATTCGTAAAAGCTGGCATCCAACGAATGGGCTTTTTGGGAACACTACTGTTAAAGAAAGCCCCTTCTTCATGTTGATTAATAGCCTGTTGCAGTGGGCTATCGCCAACAGGGCCCCCCATAGCAGGGGGCATGGGTATTGGCACTGAAGCGAATAATTCATCGGAAGCAGCTGGGGCTAATTGCCCAGAAGCAATCAATTCCTGTTGTAGAAAGAGCAAATAATCCACGGGGTTCATATATTGTTTGTTATAGTGTACTTCAAAGTGAAGGTGTGCACCTGTTGAACGCCCCGTAGAACCTACCAACGCAATAGGCTGCCCCGCAACAACGCTTTGCCCTTGTTGTACCAATATTTTTGAATTATGCCCGTATAGGGTGTAAATACCCCGTCGTTCGTGGCGTAATACCACTAAATTACCGTAGCCTTTGTAATTGCCAGCATAAAAAACGGTCGCTTTTTCAGGAGAAAAAACGGGCGTGCCTGTTGGGGCGGCAATATCTAACCCTGCATGGAAGCGTTTGGATTGATTAAAGGGGTCTGTTCGCCACCCAAATTCTGATGTAATTGTACCGCCTGCAGGAGCAAAGCGTAAGGCAGGTGCTGCACTGGTAGGCATTGTGGTTTGAATCAAATAAGCAACGCAAAGTGCCAAGGCTAGGCTCAATCCACGAAGATAAGGCTGACTATTAGAGTTTGTTTTCATTGAATGGTGTTACTCCCCTAGTGTTGTAGCAGTCATACGCTTCCTCAAAATAGGATGCAAGAGAAAATTAAGTGCAATACTATAATTAATTTATTATACGACTTTTCTGGCTAGGGGTGATAGTGGTTTAGTGTAAACCTCCCACTGGTGCATGATTTTAGCGTTTATTTTGTAACAATGTTGTTACAATTCTTCAGTTTCTTGTCTTAACACCTGACAAAAAAGCTGAATGCTCCATTATTGCTAACCGTTACTGAGATTGTTAGTTTCAAACCATAGGCAGTTGAAGATAGGCTGGTGCGAGCGTAGCGAAGCAGAGCATTTAGGGAACTTCAGAGCTTCCGCTCAAGCCTAT